>CAZBRI010000453.1:0-1570 GCA_964494055.1 uncultured Anaerolinea sp. | reverse complement strand
CAATTGTTGAAAGAAGGAATTGATTATCCGATGCCCTGGTTATTGAACGATTTTGGTAATGTAAGCGCCGCATCCTGTATGATCGCTTTTTTGCGGCAGCTAAATTTACTCAAACCTGGTGAACATGTTATGTTTGATGGTTTTGGTGCCGGGACATATTATGATGTCATGGCAGTTGAATTAGGCTAAAAAAATAGTTGGAATAAATAAAAATGCCGGCATGATCAAAAACTGATCTGCCGGCATTTTATATATTTTTAATATTATTCTACAGTAACGCTTTTTGCAAGGTTCCGCGGCTGATCAACATCCAGACCTCTAATCGCTGCAATGTGATAAGCGAGCAGCTGTAAAGGTATTACGGTGATCACTGGTGAAATCAGCCAGGGGCAGTCAGGTATTTTGATGATATGGTCTGCCATCTCTGCGACAGAGTTATCACCATCCGTGATGAGAGCAATGACATTTCCATTCCTGGCATTTGCCTGTTGAATCTGACTTATCATTTTTTCATGCCATGGATCGTTTGGTGCGATACAGACAACCGGCATGTTTTCGTCCACCAGTGCAATGGGTCCATGTTTCATCTCTCCGGCAGGATAACCTTCAGCGTGAATGTATGAAATTTCCTTCAATTTCAAAGCCCCTTCATATGCGATTGGCATATTGATGCCTCTACCAAGAAATAAACAATCCCGAATATCTTTCAGGGCATACGCAATTTTTTCGATTTCAGGTTCACGCTGCAAGGTTCGACCGACAAGATCTGGAATCAATCTAAGGTCAGTTACCAGGGACTTGCGGGTTTTATCATCCAGAGTACCCCTTAGATCAGCAATGTAAATTGCCAGCATATATAGATCCACTAAAGGGGCTGTAAAAGCCTTCGTGGATGCGACCCCGATTTCAGGACCGCTTTGCATGGCGATTGTTCCGCTGGCGATACGCATTGCCTGTGATCCTACTGCATTAACAATGCTCCAGATCAGGGCGCCCTTTTTTCGGCCTTCTTCCATGGCTGCCAGAGTATCAGCGGTTTCACCGGACTGCGAAATCGCCAGAACAACGGTGTGCTTATCAATGATCGGGTCGCAATAACGAAACTCCGATGCGATCACGACTTCAACTGGAATTCTTGCGATATGCTCGATCAGTATCTTACCGACCATCCCGGCATAAGATGCAGTCCCACAGGCGGTAATATAAATTTTATGTATATTATTCGCTGTTTCCTGGGTGAGATTCAGATCGTGCAGCTGGATTTTTCCATTTTTAAAATCAACCCTGCCTGCCAGTGTATCGGTTAGCGCACGTACCTGTTCATGAATTTCTTTCTGCATAAAGTGACGGTATTCGCCTTTTTCAGCAGCAACCGGGTCAAAAGCAACAATGTGAATCCGCGGTTTGATTTCTTTTCCATCGATCGTTTCGATACGAACTGAATCTTTCGAGACAACCGCCATTTGGTGAGATTCTAAAAAGATGACCCGTCTCGTATGTTCGAGTATGGCAGGGATATCGGAAGCGATGAAATTCTCCCCATCTCCCAGTCCAATTACCACCCCGCCTG
>CAZBRI010000452.1:0-2984 GCA_964494055.1 uncultured Anaerolinea sp. | reverse complement strand
TCCGTATCCGAGGCTGGCTGAAATGGCGATCGCCCTGCCTATCCCGGGTGGAGTGGTGGATGCCATTTCCAGAACGATTTCAGATAAAGGTGAAGTTCTGGATTCAGCCTCACCCAAACTGGCTTCGATCCGGGCGGAGATCAGAGTCGCCCGAGAGCGCTTGATGAGCCGGCTGCAGCATTACCTGGGCGACAGCAGGACATCACAGATGCTGCAGGATACGATCATTACCCAGAGGGATGGCCGCTATGTGATCCCGCTGCGTTCCGAATTCAAAGGAAGATCAAATCTATCGTGCACGATCAATCATCCAGCGGTGCCACGTTGTTTATAGAACCGCTGGCCGTGGTTGAGCTGAATAACAAGATGCGGGAAGTGGAACTTGCAGAGAGAGATGAGATACGGCGGGTGCTGGCTGAGGTTTCAGGGCAGGTGGGGGCACAGGGAGGGGAGATCATCATCGGTGTTGAAGCACTTGCAGAAATTGACCTGGCTTTTGCCAAAGCAAAATACGGTGAAGAAATCCATGCAAATGAGCCGATCCTGCACAAATCTGCACCGGGCATCAGATCACTGCCAGATAATGCAAAAAATGAGGTTGTTGAAACAAATATTGAACAACCGGCGTCACATGTCATCCGTCTGATCAAAGTCCGGCACCCCCTGATTGATCCAGTCCTGGTTGTGGCAAATAATATTGATCTGGCAGCTGGAACAAGAGCGCTGGTGATCACAGGTCCAAACACCGGCGGAAAGACAGTATCCCTGAAAACTGCCGGTTTGATGGTGGTGATGGCCCAGAGCGGGCTGCATATCCCAGCCCAAAGCGGATCAGAGTTATCCATGTTCCAGGATGTATTCGCTGATATCGGCGATGAACAATCGATCGAGCAGTCGTTGAGTACATTCAGCGGGCATATTACAAACATCATCCGCATCATGAAAAAGATAGATTCCCGCTCTTTGGTCATCCTGGACGAATTGGGAGCCGGTACGGACCCGCAGGAAGGGGCTGCCCTGGCACGTGCCATTCTCAGTCACCTCCTGGAAAAGGGATGCTGTACTTTTGTCGCAACACACTACCCGGAACTGAAAGCATTTGCCCACAGCACACCAGGGGTGGTGAACGCATCGCTTGAATTTGATGTCGCAACACTGCGGCCGACTTACAAATTGACCATCGGTTTGCCTGGCCGGTCCAACGCGCTGGCGATTGCCGCCAGGCTGGGACTGCCGGAAGCAATTATTTCAGATGCCAGGAGCGAGGTCAATCCGGATGAACTGCGGACAGACCGTTTACTGGATGATATACGCAAGGAACGCAACCGCTCAAGCCGGGAAAGGGAGAAAGCTGAAAAAGCCCGATCACGCACCGAAGACCTGAATAATGAACTGGCCAGAAGATTGGAAAATCTTGAGGATGAACGCCGGGAAGTTATTGCGAGGGCCAAAGCAGAGGCTGAGCTTGAAGTTGAAGTAATCAAGCGAAATGTAGGACGATTGAAAGCTGAACTTAAAAAACTCAGGCAGCCCCTGGATGCACTTTTGTTACTGGAACAAAAAATTGAGAAGGTCGAAGAGAAAACACAGGTTCCGGTGGAAAGAAAAGCCCCAAAGGTCAACATTCCATCCCCTGTCAGCGGGAGCCTGAAACTGGGCGAGAAAGTGATCGTTCGGACATTGGGCAGTGAAGGTATTGTTACTGCTCTCGGAGAAGCTGAAGCGGAGGTACAGGTTGGCAGCCTGCGTATCCGCGCCAAATTGATTGACCTGCAGAGAAGGTCGGATGCTGTTGAAGCCGGCGAACTGCCAGATAAAGTAGACAGCCGAACCAAGCGCATAAAACAGATGGCCGGGAACCTGCAGGGCGGGAGCATCTCAACCGAGACAGGATCATTCCTGGGTATGAGCAGCCCTGGAATGGAATTGGACCTGCGCGGACAGCGGGCAGAGGATGCTCTCTTGATGCTGGATAATTACCTGGATAAAGCCTACCTGGCAGGTATGCCGTTTGTGCGTATCATTCACGGCAAAGGAACCGGAAAATTACGGCAGGAAGTCCGTGCAGCATTAAAAAATCATGCGCAGGTGGCATCTTTTGAGGAAGGGCATCCGAATGAAGGCGGTGATGGGGTTACTGTTGCAAAAATCGTGAAGGATTAGGCGTTCAATCTTTTCCAAAAACGCCCGAACTGCAAGATGCGGCGGTGGACATAAAACATACCCGGGTCGGAGATGGGACGCTGCTTTTTAATCAGGTCCATGGCTTCTTCCGGCGTTTGCCCCTGGGCAATGAGAATGGCTGCCCCCATGGCCACGCTGCGATGCCTTCCTTTTGCACAGTGTGAATAGACTTTTCCACCGTTTCGAATCGTTTCCAGGGCTGTGTGTGTGCCCTGAACCAGTTTTTGGATCGAAACCAGCAAAAGAGGACTGTCGATGGACCGGAGCCAGAGGAAATGCAGGGGGACCGGGCTGTTATCAGGGTAGGGAGCGCGGGCGAAACGCAGGTTGATCACAAGTGAAACCCCCAAATTCCGCAGAATATCGTAATCTTCCACCAAAGGGGTTGTTCCGATAAAAAGGTCGTTTGTGATCTGAGAAAAATCCATGCCATATAATATCATGAACATATAAACTGGTTCGCAATGAAACCTGGTGACTTCTCCATGTGTAAATTCCCGTTAGAAAATTAAAAATTTGAAAATAAAATTTCTGTATTATTTGAAAAATTCATCACTTTTTTTCAAGTCATTCTAAATATTCGCACTGGAAACACGGATAAATATGGCTGAGCGTGTAAAATAATATACTACGCCAGTTTTGTGTTAAACTTGGCAAAATTTTCGGGAAGGATTAATTCCATGCCATATCGCGGTTTGCTTGATAAATACGGTTCATTGCTTGATCTGCCTGCCCATACCCGGCCTGTCAGCCTTTTGGAAGGAAATACACCTCTCATCCCCGCTGACAGCCTGGCAAAA
>CAZBRI010000451.1:0-2987 GCA_964494055.1 uncultured Anaerolinea sp. | reverse complement strand
CTGAACACTCTTTCCCTACACGACGCTCTTCCGATCTGACCATTCCTCTGACTGAAGATTTTCAATCAGAATGGAAAGCTGGGTTTTTGCGACTTGAGCCATAACACTCTGAGAATTAATCGGCAATATTTCGAGCTTGGGTTTTGTCATATCATCCCCGACAAATGCCCGGGCAACTAAATTTTGATTACTCTGATCCAACAGTCGAAAAATTCCGTAATGCGCATTGGTCATTTCGAGGGCTAATTCCAGGATGGATTCAAGCGTTTGCTCTAATTTGAGCCTGGATGAGATGATCATTCCAGCACGATGTAAACTATTTAATTCAGATTCCTTTTGCAGTGAATCCTTGCTGATTGATTTTTGTACCCTCGCATTTTGCACGGCAAATGCTGCCTGCGATAAGAGGATCTCTAGTATTAATTGCTCCACTTCTGAAATGACTCTCTTTTCGTATAGGTAAACCAATAAATAACCTTCAAGTTCACCATTCACCAATAATGGAAAAAATGCATATTCTTTTATACCTGTCTTAGAATAATGATCTTTCAGTTGGGGAATTTGATTTGAGTACGAAAAAAATGGTTTTTTGTTTCTAAATAATTCTTCTGCGGCTGCAACAGGAGGAAGCAAGTATTGAACATTTACTTTTTGCCCATCAGTATCGGTTGGATCAACAATTAAATTTGTATGGAGAAATTTAAATTGATGACAGGGGTATTCATCATTATAAATACAGAGCAAAATCTGTGAATTATTTATCTGTGTACAGATACTTTGAGTGATTAAATTCAAAATGTATGATAAAGAATTTTCATCCTGAATCGATAAATTATTAATATTTTTTCCTATATTACTTATTCCGGATAAAATTGTATTGATTTTTAACTTATCGTTATCAATGATTTTCATATCTGAACTCATCTTCATCATTTATTCCTGGTGATAATATATCAATACACAATATTATCATCAACAACTTTTCTTTGATATATTCTATTTTCCATTATTAAATAAAAATACCACCCGGCTGCATTTAATATTGACAATATTTGTGCAGACCAGGTGGTATATTATTTTGGTTAGTTAAATATCAAAATACAAAGTAAATTCTAAGGGTGTTGGCCGTAAGCGAATTGGGTCCAATTCATTCACACGTTTATACTCAATATAAGCTTCGAGCATATCCCATGTAAATACATCACCTTTTAGTAAGAACTCATGATCTGCCTCAAGGGCATTCAACACGTCACCGAGAGATCCCGGTACCTGCTTGATCAATTTTGCTTCTTCAGCCGGCAGTTCATAAAGATCCTTGTCGTGAGGATCACCTGGATCAATTCGATTTTGAATGCCATCCAGCCCGGCCATTAGTATTGCAGAAAAGCACAGGTATGGGTTACTGGAAGGGTCTGGTGCTCTAAATTCAACCCGTTTTGCCTTGTAACTCTTGGTCACTGGAATTCGGCAGATCGCAGAACGATTTCGCTGAGAATATGCCAGGTTTACTGGTGCTTCATAACCGGGTACCAGTCGACGGAATGAATTTGTTGTAGGTGAGGTTAATGCCAATAAAGCCGGGGCATGTTTGAGCAAACCGCCGATGTAATACTTGGCTGTATCAGACAAACCGGCATAACCGGATGCATCATAGAATACATTGGACTCACCTTTCCATAATGAAGAGTGCACGTGCATACCGGAACCATTATCACCAAATAAGGGTTTTGGCATAAAAGTGACTGTTTTTCCATTTTGGCGGGCAATATTTTTGGCGATATATTTATAAAGTAGAAGCTGATCAGCCATACGCGTGAGGGTATTAAATCTCATCCCTAATTCTGTTTGGCCGGCGGTAGCTACTTCATGATGATGAATTTCCATTGGAACGCCAGCATCTTCAAGTGCCATCACTATTTTTGATCGAATATCTTGAAGGGTATCTGCAGGTGGTACTGGAAAATATCCTCTCTTGGGGGATATTTGACCGCCAAAGTTCTGCTTATCGGCGCGGCCACTGTTCCACCAGCCTTCTTCACTATCAATATGATAAAAAGATTCATGCGTATTATTTGAGTACCGAACATTATCAAAAATGAAGAATTCGGCTTCTGGTCCAAAAAAAGCAGTGTCTGCAATACCAGTTTGTTTTAAATATGCTTCAGCTTTTCGAGCAACGTATCTTGGATCCCTTGGATAGGGCTGAAGTGTGATCGGATCATAAACATCACAGGTGACGACCAGGGTTGGAATATTTGCAACCGGATCAATGAAAACTGTTTCGGGGTCTGGCATCAATAACATATCAGATTCATGTATTTCCTGGAAACCGCGGATTGATGATCCGTCAAATGGTATTCCTTCTTCAAAAAATTCAGCATCGAATCTTCTAACAGGAATTGTGAAATGCTGCCATTGGCCTGGCAAATCAGTAAATCGAATATCGATCATTTTTACATCTTTTGCCAGTGCGAGTGCTTCTTTAACTGTGATAGCCATGATTGCTCCTTAATTTTCAATAATAGATTTGTAAAACTTTTTTAACAATTTCAACTTCAAGATTATATAATCAAAATTTCTACAGTCTATTACCCAAAAGGATCATATTTTTTCCATTGTTTTATTTTTCTTATCACGGGAAAATAATATGAATTTAACCAATTAGTTGATCATGGGAACTGAATTGGTTTGACTGTATTCAATTTCACGTTGAAATTTGAATTGCTGAGTGTACAAGTTAAAATAATGCCCTTTTGCCCTTAATAATTCAGCATGTGTTCCCATCTCATCAATTTTGCCATTAACGATCACAACAATTCTGTTTGCGTGTTTAATGGTTGAAAGCCGGTGAGCTATGACAACAGATGTTCTGCCTTTTAGTAGTTTTTCCATTCCTTTTTGAATGAGTGACTCAGTTATTGTATCCACGCTGGATGTAGCTTCATCCATGATGAATAGCTCAGGTTTAGCAAGCACCGCACGAGCCA
>CAZBRI010000450.1:0-2990 GCA_964494055.1 uncultured Anaerolinea sp. | reverse complement strand
TTTTTTGGGGGAGGCCGGGAGGGGGACTGCTCTTGACCTTTCTGAGACCGGAAGGAAAACCAGCAAAAAAAGCTTACAAGATGGAGTACGCAGAGAGCGCTGAGTTTTTGGGTTACTCCACGGTCTTAGCGGCCCCGGCGGTTAGGAATTTAATTCGTTTCCAATTTTCAAAAGCAAATAATCGGGGGACGAGAAATTCAATGGTTCGTGTAATTCGTTCAATTGGTGTAATTCGTGATCAATGCTTTTGACCAGGATGATCCTGGATTCAACACGAATTTCTCGAATAGTACCGAATGGCGCGAATAGACCATTATAGGCTTTTGATCTACTTTGCGTTCCTGGAGGGCACTTGCAATTCAAACCAGACCCCCTCCCAGCCTCCCCCATTTTCAAAGACCGAAAATGGGGTAGGGGCTTAATGCCAGGAATCACTACTATTCCTCACGTGCAGCACTCAGCATCCCAGCAAATTACGCTGCATTTTTGCACTTCTCCGTGTTCTCAGCGGGCTCCGTGGTAAATCGCCTTCAGCAGGGACGGACAAGAGCGACCCCCTCCCGGCCTCCCCCATTTTCAAAAACCGAAAATGGGGGAGGGGTTTAACTGGGTTGCGTACACCGCGGAGTACGCAGGGTGCGCTGAGTTTTTTGGGTTTCTCCGCGGTCTTAGC
Organism: uncultured Anaerolinea sp.; assembly: GCA_964494055.1. Classification (GTDB taxonomy): domain Bacteria; phylum Chloroflexota; class Anaerolineae; order Anaerolineales; family Villigracilaceae; genus UBA5195. The sequence goes on along the minus strand of CAZBRI010000450.1, from coordinate 2,317 downwards.
GGCCCCGGCGGTGGGCGGTTTGAGGGTAGTTTATATTTTTTGGCGGCTTTGGGATTAGAATCAGGGGGAGCGAAAATTATCGGTAGATTTAAATACCTGAAACGAGGCATAATTTATGAATGAAAATATCGTCACACCCCTTGAGCACAACACAGCACGTACAGTCAACTGGAAACGGGTGGCATGGTTCCTGGGCCTGGCATTCGGTCTCACCTGGCTGCTGGACCTGGTGCTTTATCGCAATGGCGGGCTGGCCAACCCGGCTGTCGGCCTGTTCCTGCAGTTCCAGATGCTGCTGCCGGCTTTCTCCGCCATGCTGCTGGGGGTCTTTTTCTTTACAGACAGCCCCATCTATTACCGCACCAACCGCGGCGCATCACGCTGGTTCGTCTACTTCTTCCTGGGGCTGACCGCCCTGTACCTGGCAGGCGTCATTGCATCCCTGGTTAAGCCAACGCTGGGAGTCACCATCTCCTCCGTGCTGCTCATCCCAAACGCCCTGGGGCTGATCCTGCTGCTGGTGCTGCGCTGGCGCGGCGGCAAAGATACCTTCGTTTCGGCTGGCATGGCTGGCGGCCGGTTGCGCACCTGGTTCGGGTACGGGCTGGGGCTGGTGCTCTTTTACGGGCTGCAGACCTGGCTCAATTACTTCTTCAAGCTCGGTAAGCTGGTAGACCTGAAGGCATCCATCCCGCAGATGGCTAGCAGCCCGCTGCCCTCCTATGTGCTGATACTGTCGCTGGCGCTGAACGCAGTCATCATCGGCCCGTTCCTGGGACTGATCATCACCTTCGGCGAGGAGTACGGCTGGCGCGGCTTCCTGCAGTCTGAGCTGGTGCACCTCGGACGCAAGCGCGGCGTGCTGCTGCTGGGGATCATCTGGGGCACCTGGCACTGGCCTGTGATCTGGATGGGCTACAACTACCCGGGGCAGCCGCTGATCGGTTCCCTGCTGATGGTCGGTTACTGCATCATCCTGGCTTACTTCCTGGCCCATGCCGTCTTCAAATCCAGGGGCTTATGGACGGCGGCCTACCTGCATGCCCTGAACAACCAGGCAATGAGCTTCTATATCATGGCGCTGGTAGCCCCGGTCAGCATGATCACCTCCTTCGGCATGGGCCTGCCCGCCATCCTGCTCGGCGCAGCCGTCGTCGTCCTGCTCCTGCGTGACCCGGTGTGGGAGGAGAGGGATTAGGAGGAAGTGCAGGACGATTTAAGTAGAGATTGATTAAATTTCTTCAAAACCGATGCCTGCCAGGTATTCAAAGGTGGGATCATAAAATTTTGGGCTACGGGTTGGGTCATGAGGATCGCCTTGTGGGACCACGATCACCATCCCCTGCCTGGCACGGGTCAGCAGTACGCGGTAGGCATTCTTCTGGAAAGCCTGTTTTTCTTCCTTATGGATATGATTCCATTTGTCGCCCACAAAAGACCAGTTTTCCCACCTGTGTTTTGTATGACGGAAATCTGCATCCCAGGTCACGCATGACCAGTCCAGCTCAAGACCCTGAATGTGAAATTCTGTCGCCACATCCTCCAAATAATACGATGAGCGCACATCTTCTTTTGCATCCAGGAACCAGTGTATCGGGTCCATGGGCGATTTGACATCAATGGCGTAGGGTTTTAAGCGCTGTGCCTGTGATGAAACGACAATGCCGTAACGCTCAGTCCCGCGCGCCTTTTTCCGGAGCCAACCCTTTGCCTTATCCAGATCACGGGTGAGGAAGATCGGGTATTTATTTTTCAATTCATTGTAGGTCTCTCTGGCAGCATTTTGTTCCAGATCCAGAATTTGCTTGACCAGTAATGAGACATTCTCAGCACGGAAAGATCGTAAGGAAACTGACAGATGCAAGTCGGAATGAAAGGTAACATTTTTTCTGCTTTCGATTTGATCAAGTACTGATCCTGCTCCATATTCGCTATCAGTCAGTCGTTTTGAGATATAAATGTTCCAATCAGGAAATGATCGATTGAGAGCGGTGATCCATTCACTAATGCCGGCTTCACCTTTATTGATCTCCTGCCCGCCACCCACCAGACAAACGATCACCGCCCAATCTTCGTGACGATCCATACAGGAGATAAGGAATTCCGGTTCAGACATATTGAAGCCTGGTTTGCCTTTTTTTCTTGCCATGAAATCAGCAGTCTGCTCAAGGTTCCAGGCGCGCTGAGCCTCGTCAAAGAGCGTAACATGTTCAGCCGGGGGTCTTAATTCGTCGATCAACCCTTCATCGCGAAAATTATGGACATTTTGTATAAATGCTTTTACTTCACTCATGGCTACCGACTTTTTTATCCGCCT
>CAZBRI010000449.1:0-2992 GCA_964494055.1 uncultured Anaerolinea sp. | reverse complement strand
CTGACCGGTACTGCACACACTCCGTACCAGGTAGAATACCGTTTCAAGCATAAGGATGGTCAGTATCACTGGTTTCATGACCGTTACGTTATTCTCCGAGGAATTAATAATCAACCTGAGGCTTTAATAGGCAGTGTCAGTGACATTACAGAACGAAAAAGCGCAGAAGAAGCCCTAAATAAGAGTGAACTAAGGTATCGCATGTTATTTGAAAATGCCAGTGATGGCATTTTATTTCTTGGTCCAGATCTTAAAATTCTGATGGTTAATGACGCGTTTGCCAAATTGCATGGTTACAGTGTTGAAGAATTGATGCAGATGGATATTCGAGATCTGGATACACCAGCTACTTCCCGCTTATCATCTGAAAGATCTTCTCATTTAGCTGAAGAAGGCACTCTGAAATTTGATGCACAACATTTTCACAGGGATGGACATATTATTTCTTTCGAAGTTTCTGCGAATCTGATTTATGTTGAAGAAAAAAAGATCATCCTGGCATTTCACAGAGACATAACAGACAGGATGCGGGCTGATGCTGCGCTTAAAGAAAGTCAGCGTATGTTGAGATATGTTCTTGATACTTCCCCTCAAATAATGTTCTGGAAAGATAAGAATAGCGTTTACCTTGGTTGCAATCAAGTTTATGCCCAAGCTGTAGGCTTAAACAATCCTGATGAAATTATTGGTAAAACCGATTTCGACTTGCACTTTCCAAAATACCTGGCTGAGGCCTACCGTGCAGATGACCAGAGCGTGATTTCAACAAATATCCCAAGGACACATATCCTTGAGCAGGTTAGTTGGGCAAATGGCAAGCACATATGGGCTGATACTTCGAAATTGCCATTGGTTGACGAACAGGGACAAGTCTATGGTGTTTTGGGAGTATTGGATGACATCACTGAACGTAAACTTGCAGATGAAAAGCTGAAACAAAGCCATGAGCTTCTTGAAAACCTTGCCCGCCAGGTACCAGGCGTTATTTACAAGTATCAGTTATACCCCGATGGACACTCCGCTTTTCCTTATTCAAGTCCAGGTATAAATAATATTTTTGAAGTATCTCCGGAAGAAGTAGAGGAAGATGCAGCTCCAGTTTTTGAACGCCTGCATCCTGAAGATTATGATCAATTTGTCAATTCTGTAAAGGAATCGGCAGCGACCTTACAGGCTTTTTATTGCGAATTCAGGGCTATTTTACCCCGCCGGGGTCTGCGTTGGTACTTAACCCAGTCACAGCCGGAACGTATGTCTGATGGCAGCACACTCTGGTATGGAATTACTTCTGATATCACCGAACGAAAGCAGGCTGAAGATGCCCTCATAGAAAGCCAGCGAATGTTGAGATATATCCTGGATACGTCTCCACAAACCATGTTCTGGAAGGATAATAACAGCATTTATCTGGGCTGCAATCAGTTATATTCTGAAGCTGTTGGCTTGAATTCCCCTGCCGATATCGTAGGTAAAACCGATTATGACCTGCCTTTCTCCAGGGAAGAAGCCGACACCTATCGCGCTGATGATGCTTATGTGATTAAAAATAATATTCCTAAGAGGCACATCCTCGAGCAAACAGATCTGGCTGACGGCAGACACATTTGGGCTGATACATCGAAATTACCTTTGGTTAATGAACAAGGGAAGGTTTACGGTGTTTTAGGAATCTATGAGAATATTACCGAGAGAATATTGGCTGCGGAAGCCTTAAATCAAAGTGAAATTCGTTATCGCCGCCTGATTGAAAATCTGCCTGATATCGTATATACATTTTCAATTCAACATGGAGGGTTTTTTTACTCACCAAGTGTTGAGCAAGTCCTAGGTTATTCACCTGAATATTTATCTGCCCATCCTTTGTTATGGAATTCATCGATACACCCTGATGACCGTCCACGTATTGCTGAAATAATTGGTCAATTTGAAGTCGGCAAATTCTTTGATATTGAATACCGAATTCAAGACTCGCAAGGAAAATGGCTTTGGCTGCGCGACCGATCAATCGGCCGTGATGTTGGTGGTGGCGAAGTTTTGGTTGAGGGATTGGCATCTGATATTACAGAGCGCAAGCTGGCCGAATCTGAATTACAGCAGCACCGGGACCACCTGGAAGAACTCGTTCGGGATCGAACCGCCGAACTGGAGCTTGCCAAACAGCAGGCTGAAGCAGCTAACCGTGCCAAAAGTGATTTTATGGCCGTCATGAGTCACGAGATTCGCACACCCATGAACGGGGTCCTGGGTATGAGCCAGCTTCTTCAACAAACAAAATTGACAGATAAGCAGCGAAATTATCTTTCGAAATTGCAGATCTCAAGTCTATCCCTGCTTTCTACGATTAATGAAATCCTGGATTTTTCAAAGATAGAAGCAGGGAAGCTTCAATTAGAACTCACCCCTTTCAATCTCGATAATGTCCTTGCCAAACTTTCAAGTAATATTGCTCACAGTGCCTGGGAAAAAAAACTCGAACTAATATTTGATACTGCCCCGGAAATTCCGCCCCAGTTATTAGGTGACCCATTACGCCTTGGTCAAATTCTGCTCAATTTGTTGGGTAACGCCATCAAATTTACTGATAATGGCGAAGTGATTTTGAAAATAGTATTGCAGAAGAAGACTGCAGAACAGGTTGTCCTCGAATTTTCCGTAATTGACACCGGAATCGGCATGTCCTCTAAAACTCAGGAAAATCTTTTTGAAGCATTTACCCAGGCAGACAGCTCCACAAGCCGTAATTATGGCGGTACCGGTTTAGGTTTGACAATTAGTCAGCGCCTGGTACAGATGATGGGAAGCATGATCAACGTCAAGAGCCAACTCGGAAAAGGGAGTACCTTCACTTTTTCTGCCGTCTTTGGCCGCCAACCCTCACAGCCGGCTGAATCCCAAATTTTGAACCTGGAAATAGGCCAGCGTCGGGTGTTGGTAATAAATGATAACCCATCTGCCATTAGTGCAATGCAAAGCGCATTGGAATTCTATTCCT
>CAZBRI010000448.1:0-2996 GCA_964494055.1 uncultured Anaerolinea sp. | reverse complement strand
CGGCGATATAGATCCCCTCTGTCATGGTTGAGATCGGGTCCAGTTTGGGGTGCCGTTCCATAAACCAGCCGTCTGTCGAGCAGGAAATACCGAATAATTTTCCGACCTGTTTTGCGTCATTTTGAGGCTGCATGCCAATCGAGAGTACGACCATATCCACTGGAATTCGTCTCTGTTTTCCGATGAATGTATCCTCCACCTGGATGATCAATTTACCTTCTTCGTTCGGCGACCGTGCTGCATCCGAGATCTCGGCCACCTTTCCACGGACGAATAGGGTACCTTCTTCGAGGATCCGTTGATAAAACTCATCATAAGATTTGGCTGCTGTTCTCATATCGATATAAAATTCATAAACTGCCGCACCTGTCCGTTCTTTAACCAGGTGGGCAAATTTAAGGCTCTGCATGCAGCATATAGTTGAGCAATAATTGTTGAAGTTTTTATCCCTTGATCCCACACAATGCACGATGCCCACGGATTGTGGACGTGTTTTCCCGTCACGCAGGGTGACCTCACCGCCTGTTGGACCGGATGCGTTGCACAGGCGTTCAAATTCCATACTGGTAAAGACATTTGGCAGCTTGCCATACCCATAGTTGGTTATCAGCCGCGCATCAAATAATTCATAACCGGTGGCAAGAATGATATTTCCAACGACCAGTTCCAGCATTGTGTCCTGCTGAGTAAAGTCAATGGCATGGGTTGGGCAGAATTTTTCACAAGCTTTGCATGTACCTTTTTGGAAAAAGGTACAATTTGGCTTATCCAGGACAGGGAATTTGGGAACAGCCTGGGCAAATGGTGTGTAAATAGCCTTCCTGTAACCGATGCCGGCTTCAAATACTTTATCAATGACCTTTTTTGGACATTTTTCAATACATATCCCGCAGCCGGTACAAAGATCTTCATCCACAAACCGGGCTTTTTTTTGTACTGTGACTGTAAAATTTCCAACAAAACCGCTGACATTTTTGACCTCGCTCCAGGTAAGCAGGGTGATATTGGGGTGCGTGCCGGCTTCAACCATACGCGGGGTTAATATGCAGGCAGAGCAGTCCAGTGTCGGGAAGGTTTTATCAAACTGGGCCATATGCCCCCCAATGGACGGCTCCCGCTCAACCAGGTAAACATGAAATCCGGCATTGGCGATTTCCAGGGCAGCTTGAATACCTGCTATACCGCCTCCCAAAACCAGTGTGTTGGCATTAATGGGTACCTTTAATTTATTCAGAGGCTGGTTGTAAGCGATGCGTTTGACAGTTCCAGTGATGAGCGATTTGGCTTTCCGGGTTGCTGCGATTTTATCTGTATGCACCCAGGAGACCTGTTCCCGTATTGAGACCAGCTCTGTCAGGTACGGGTTAAGGCCGGCTTTTTCTGAGGCGGTCCGAAAAGTTTTTTCATGCAGATGGGGTGAACAGGCAGCAACCACCACACGATCCAACCCCAATTCTTTGATATCCTTTTCGATCAACTCCTGGCCCAGGCTTGAACACATGAATTTATAATCCCTGGAAATAATCACACCTTCACCTTCAAGGTTATTTTGAACCCACTCCTTCACGCCTTCAACATCCACCACCCCTGAGATATTTGTTCCGCAATGACAGACATAAACACCAATCTTTGGTTTACCTGTTATATTCGCATCCATAACCGCCTCCTACTCGCTGGCGTCCTGTCCGTTGGCATATTTTTTATGTCTCATTTCCGGCATCGGAAGGCCGGAGGGTTTTCTTTCCTTTACAGCAGAAGAAATAGGAATATTTTGTCCTATATGAGACAATGCTGATTTTGCACTGGTCAATTCGAGTCCAAAACCTGATTCTTTCGGGCTCTTTCCAAAGGCCAGTGCCATCAACTGGGTAAAAAATACGATCGGCATATGAAATTTTGTTCCAAAATACTGGTTGGTTTCTGCTTGATAAGCGTCCAGATTCATCTGGCACATGGGGCAGACGGTTGTCATCAGGTGAGCATTGTCGTTTTCTGCGGAAGCCAATAGCCGACGGATCAATTCATAGGCTGTCTCAGGCCCGATCTGTGTCATATGCCCGCCGCAGCAGGTGGTTTTTAATGGAAAATCAATCACATCCGCACCCAGGGCTGAGAGCAGGTCATCCAGTTCTGTCGGGTGTTCGAAATCGGACCACCGTCGTTGGTAATCCGGCCGGGGTACCATGCAGCCAAGATAAGGTGCAACACGCAGCCCTGTCAGCGGAAACTTAACAAGGCTCCTGATCCTTTCAAGACCAATATCATTGATAATGATGTCCAGCAGGTGCCTGATCTGCAGAGATCCGGGGGTATATTTCAACCCGCCGGCAGCCAACGCTTCATTGACTTTGATCCCAAGAGAAGGCCGCTCGGCCATGTAGTAATCTGCTTTTTCGAGGTTCAAATAACAGGCAGAGCAGGGTGCCATGATCGTCCTGCTTTTAGCGCTCTCTTTCTCAGCCAGTGCCAGGTTCCTGGCGATCAATGAATAAGCCGGTATCAGGTTAATACTCACATATTCAGTGGCACCGCAGCAATTCCAATCATCGATTTCGACCAGCTCAATTTCCAGGGTATCTTTAATCGCGTTTAGTGATTGGTAATATGCCCTGGCGCTGCCTTCCATGGAACAACCTGGATAATAGATATATTTGTTCATGATTTCAGCTCCAGTGTTTTAGCCTTATCAAGAATAGATGTAAGTTGATCCATATTTTTGATGCGTTTGGGCATGATCGTCATGCGGCCAGCAGTCATCAAACCAAGCCCCATCAAAGCCATGGCTGGCAGGCGCAGAGGATAGTGTTTCAGGTAATGCCGGGAGGCCAATCCCAATTCATAACTGCGGCCGAAGCTTTCGATCATACTGACGAAGGTACTGGAAAAATCAGGTGCATTATTATCTTCGAATAAATTTGCTTTGATGGCCAAACCTTTGAGGGTGTACATCAGATCGGAAGAGCACACGTCTGAACTCCAGTCACCTGAAGCTATCT
>CAZBRI010000447.1:0-3015 GCA_964494055.1 uncultured Anaerolinea sp. | reverse complement strand
AGGTCATCGGGGACCAGTTCACCCTTGCTCATGAATAACTGTGCCTGCTTGCCCAACGCAGTGTCTTTCTTGATATTTTCACGGAAGATATCACCGGATGAGATATGCGGCAAAACAAGCCTCTCCGCAATTATCTCTGCCTGTGTACCCTTCCCCGCCCCAGGAGGGCCTAACAGAACAATATATGTGGGCATTAGAAAGCAGCCTCGCTTTATCTTACAAGGATAGAATCTTGGTAACCATGTAATTTCAGTTCTGCATCGATTGTTGAGAAAGTATCGCGAACAACACCTACGACGATCAACAAACCGGATGAAGAAACAAGGAACAAACCTGCTGATGATGTTCCAGACCCTATACCGATCAATTTGAGTAATAAACTGAGAATGAAAGGTAAGATGGCAACCAGACCCAGGAACAAAGCCCCTGGCAGGGTTATTCTTCGCTGCACTTTTGTAAGATATTTTTGGGTGGGGGCACCACGGTTTACACCGGGGATCTGTGCGCCAACTCGTTTCAGGTTTTCACCGTAATTTTGTTGGGCAAACAGAACATCCGTATAAAAGAATGTGAATATAACAACCATGAAGAAGTAAAGAACCCAGTACGTGGTTGAATTTCCACCAAATGTGGTTTGAACACCCTGTGCGAAGCTTGCAACATTAACATTGGTATTTCTGATGAAATAAGAAGCCAAAATTGCAGGGAATTGAAGAATGGCGCTTGCGAAAATGAGCGGGATCATACCCGACATATTCACCATCAAAGGCAGGGTAGCCTTGACTGGCATGGACATTCGATTACCAACCCGGCGTCCCGGATACATCACAGGTACATTTCTTCGGCCCTGTTGAACAAAAACGATGGCGAAGATTGTCAAAACAATAATGACGATCATCAAAGCCAGCATAATCCATCTATTCTGTTCATCAGCCATGATCCGCGAAAGGTTGGCTGGCATACGGGCTACGATACCGGCAAAAATGATCAGGGAAAGACCCTGACCGCGGATACCGTATTCTGAGATCAATTCACCGAGCCATATGGCAAATAATGTGCCGGCAATCATCGCTAATAAAGCGGTCATGGACGGAAGAATTTTTGCGGCTGTAAAACCAAAATCAAGAACAGTTGTTCCGGGTACAAGTGAATTGAATATATTGATCTGGCCGATTGCTGATAAGGCTGCCATCGGTACAGTCAAATAATATGTCCACTTTTCCATCCATTTGCGGCCTTCAGTAGGATTTTCGTCCATTCGTCTCTGCAAAGCAGGAATAATGGGGATTAATAACTGGATGATAATTTGAGCCGTAATGTAGGGATAAACACCCATCGAAAGCAGGGAAAAGCGCGAAACAGTACCGCCGGAAAGCAGGTCCAGGAAACTAAAGAAGTTTCCACCGCTTGCGGCTAATTGAGCCTGGATTTGTTTTAGCGCATCAGCGTTGATACCCGGGGTCGGGACATTCGCTGCCAACCGGTAAATGACCAATAAAGAGATAGTCATTACCAGCATGCGGCGAATGTCATCCGATTTCCACAGATAACGCCAGGCTGACCATGTGTTTTTCATAAGGGTGGTCTCCTGAAAGAATCTTAGTCTTCGATCAGTTCAACCGAGCCGCCAGCGGCTTCGATTTTGCTTTTTGCACCAGCTGTAACACGATGAGCCTGGACCTTGAGGGCCACTTTGATCTCACCGCGTCCCAAAATGGCAACGGGGTTGCGTGCATCGCGCAGTAAACGAAGGCCAACCAGTGATTCAGGGCTGACAACCGAGTTGGCTGCGAATGCGGTAAGTTGATCAAGATTTACTTCGTTAAAAGTAACCTGGAACGGCGGGGTAAAGCCTTCACCGCGCATAAATGGCAAACGGCGGAAGAATGGCAGGTTACCGCCCTGGCGATAGAGGTGACCCTCTTCGCCTGAACGTGAACCCGCACCCTTGGTACCGCGGCCGGCAGTTTTTCCCTGGCCTGCAGAAATACCGCGGCCGACTCGCTTGCGATTTTTCTTTGAACCCGGGTTAGGGGTCAGATCGTGGAGTTTCATAAAGATCTCCTACTCTTCAATCTGGAGAAGATGAATAATTGAGTTCAGCATACCGCGTAAAGCAGGAGTATCCTGGTGCTCAACAGTTTGATGCATGCGGCTCAAACCGAGTGCCTTTACAGTGCGTTTCTGCGGTTCGGGAAAACCAATCGGGCTTTTCACCAGTGTGACACGCAGAGTTGATTTTTTTACTGCGGCTTTCTTAGGCATGCTTCCTCCGGTTCCAGAACGGGGTCAGTTGTTCAACTGATTTTCCGCGCCTGGCGGCTTCCACTGCGGGGGATTTTAAGGAATCGAGCGCAGCAAAGGTAGCCATAACCACATTTAATACGGTAGCTGAGCCAAGAGATTTGGTCAGAATGTCATGCACGCCTGCGACTTCCAAAACAGCGCGGACACCACCTGCTGCAATAACGCCGGTTCCGGGGGAGGCTGGTTTTAACAAAACCTTCGCTCCGGCAACGGTGCCAAGTACTTCATGCGGGATGGTCGTACCAAGCAGGAACACACTTCGCAAATTTTTGCGGGCGCGTTCTGTTGCTTTTCGCATGGCATCCGGGACTGCATTTGCCTTCCCGATGCCCATGCCGATTTGACCATGACCGTCTCCGATCACTATCGTGACACGGAATTGAAAGCGGCGGCCGCCTTTTACAACTTTGGCGACACGGGCGATCTCAATTACGCGCTCATCGTATTGATTCTGTGAATCTTCCATATCTTTCTTTACATATTCCGACATAGCGTTCTCCATTGAGCTTTAGAAATCAAGCCCGCCCTCGCGCGCGCCATCAGCCAAAGACTTGACACGGCCAGTATAGCGGAAACCACCACGGTCAAATACAACCATGTCAATTCCCTTTTCTTTGGCGCGTTGTGCTACAGCTTTGCCAACAAGTTGCGCCTGCTCGGACTTCTTAAGCCCGTCCATTTTGCCACGCAGTTCCTTATCGATGGTGG
>CAZBRI010000446.1:1247-3026 GCA_964494055.1 uncultured Anaerolinea sp. | reverse complement strand
GATAGCTTCAGGTGACTGGAGTTCAGACGTGTGCTCTTCCGATCTCGGCCGCGGGGAAGCATTGCTCGATCCGGCAGTAACGCAGAGAGTGTTCCAGGAAGTTCGTAAAGCAGTTAAAGAGGAAGAAGCATCAGCCTTTGCACACTTGAGCCAGCAGGAAAAACACGTTTTGTTGCTTGTTTCTGAAGGCAAAACGAACAGGGAAATTGCTAAAGCACTCTTCCTGGGCGAAGGGACCGTCAGGAATTATGTCAGCAGTATTTTATCCAAGCTTGGGGTCAATAACCGGGCTGAGGCAGCTGCCTACGCAGTCGAACATAATCTTAAAGAATACATTCAACCCTGATAAAAGTGCGGATAAAATCCGCACTTTCTTTATTAACGAGCACTTTTTATGCAGCTAACGGACGGGGTTGTCCTTCTCAGGCCTCCGGTTAACGAGGACATTGCAAGTTTGTATGAAGCGGTCAAGTTCTCGCTGCCGGAGCTTGAACCCTGGATGGATTGGGCTACCGGGGCTTATTCCCTTTCATCCGCTCAAAATTGGCTCGATTTCGTCCAGGCAGCCTGGTCGCATAACACTTCATTCCATTTTGTTATCATAGAGACTAAAACCAATATGTTTTTAGGCTGCTGCGGGTTGGATGGTATCAATCTTCAGAAAAAAGAATGTAACCTGGGATACTGGATCCGGAGTGACCGGGCAAAAAAAGGCATTGCCAGTAGATCCAGTCGTCTCCTGGTGGACTTTGCATTTTCAAAACCGGGAATTGAAAGAATCGAGATTGTAGCCGGGGTAGAGAATATTGCCAGTCAAAAAGTAGCCCTAAAAATTGGCGCACAGTTGACCGGCCCGACGGCGAAACCGATGGTTGTTCATGATCAAGTTAAAGAAGCCTTGTTATTTGTGATCAATAAATTTGAATAAGCGAAACCGCCTGATGCCCTGTGCCATGCTGGCTAATTTTCTCCGCTGACTTCCTGCCAGGTCTTTTTCATAAAGACCGCATCTTCTTCCATGATCGGGCTCTCGCAAAGTATACGGCCGCCAGCTTTATATGCCGATAGTGCCTGGAACAATTCCCTGATCTTCAAATCTGATTCTGCAACAGGTAGATGGTTCTTTTCTCCCTTGGGACCATATTCAATACCGGAAAGATGGATATGCAGATGCCGGAGAGCTTCAGCCCCCAAAACTTTTGCATAATTTTCCAGGCTGGTTGACCATTCCTGGAGAGAATTAAAAGATCCGTCCCCCGGCCTGGCGTGTAAGTGAGCGAAATCTATACAAGGAAGCACTCCCGGGATAGATCTTGCCATCTCGATGGTATCTTCCAATGAACCAAGCATGGCGCTTTTTCCCATGGTTTCTGGCCGCAGGCATACATGATTACCGGCAGCCCGCAATTCATCAACACAGCCCTGAAGCCGCGGAATCGCGATTTTCAGTACCTCAACTGCGGGGTTTTCAAAATAAGATCCAGGATGAAAAATAATATCCGTCGCCCCTGCCAGGCTGCCATAATGTGCAGCATCCATCAAGCGCTGCCGGGATTTCAGCCATTCTTCTTCGGAGGCGTTTAAATTAATATAATAAGGCGCGTGCACACTGATCGCAACATTATTGGCTGAAGCTGCCTGGTTTATTGCGGCACATGTTTCCTCAGAAACACGAACCGATTGCACCCACCCGAGTTCCATCGCATCCAGGCCAATGGATGCACTGTATTGAATGGAGCCGACAGATCCGCCCGGCTTTTTGGGTGTATTGATAGGTGA
>CAZBRI010000446.1:0-1147 GCA_964494055.1 uncultured Anaerolinea sp. | reverse complement strand
GCAAGATCGACAACTGCCTCAATGGCAGTATTAAAGAATTCTGCTGCCCAAACCATTGAAATGGTAACTACCAGGACCGACCAATCCCTGAGCGGAATATTCAGCAATAAAGCCAGAATAACCACGAATATCGTTACAACAGCATGCACCCAGGCATTTTTTTCATTCCGGATGACATACCCCCAGCCGCGGAAAGCGTGTCCAAATGAAAAAATTCTTTCTTTTACAAACTCGAAAATATTCTTCATATAGCATTCATTCCCTGATTTCCATCCCGCCCAACCCAAGTCTTCCAAGGATATCGGCCTGAGCAGCCCACATGCGCGTTTTTTCTTCTGCCTCTGCGTGATCATGACCAAATAAATGCAGGATACCATGTGCCGTAAGCAGCTGTACTTCAGATTCTACAGGGTGCCCGGCCGTATCTGCCTGTAATTTCGCTCGTTGAATTGAGATAACGATATCACCCAGGTACCGGTTGCCGGTATCAGGATCAATTTCATCTGATGGGAAGGAAAGCACATCAGTCGGTGCATCAATCCCCATCCATTCATTGTTGAGATCCTTCAGCTGCTGATCATCGGTGAGAACTATTGTCAGATCAAGATTTGCTAAAACAGCACCCTGCTGCTCAATGGCAATAATTACAGTTTTCTCGATCAATGAATCGGGAATATCCAGCGGCAGCTCTTCTTTTTTATCAATAAAAATCATAAAGTTTCCGCCTTTTCAGGTCCATTGACTGAAATGACTTGATTTAGAGATGTGCCTTCTGCTGCCGGGTATGCGATACGCGGGTGATATAAACCGGATAAAGTTGTCACAAATACATCCGTAATGATCGATAAATCTTTAAGCGTAAAACGGGTTTCAGAGAGCTGACCTTCTTTTTGACAAAAATCAACGGCTTTGTGCACGACTGCCCGAATCTCATCGTCAGTCCGGGGACGTTCAGAGCGGGTGCGGGCCTCTACATTATCAGCCAGCATTAAAAGGGCTGTTTCACGGCTTTTTGGCATCGGCCCCGGATAACGGAAATTAGCCTCATTTATCCTGGATAAATCACCGCCAGCCTCTCTAACTGCCCGATTGTAATGATAACAGATCGGAAGAGCACACGTCTGAACTCCAGTCACCTGAAGCTATC
>CAZBRI010000445.1:0-3031 GCA_964494055.1 uncultured Anaerolinea sp. | reverse complement strand
CCTGCAACCCCCTGGCAGAACAACGCTGCATACAAGGTTGGCGATTTCTGCGACATCAGCACCAATCACCCCGATTGGTTCCTGCTCAACACATCCGGACAGCGCATCTCATCCCTGACAGGCGCATATTCCTTCTACCTGATGGACCCGGGCAATGCCGGCTGGCGCGCCTTCTTTGTCGATCGTGTCAGCCAGGTAATGACTGCTGACCCCGCCTGGGCCGGCGTCTTCCTGGATAATGTTGAAGTCACCAATCAATTTCATATCAACGATAACACCCCCATGCAGAAATATCCCGATAACGCCAGCTTCCAGGCTGCTGTTCAGGGCTTCCTGCAGTACATGCACGACAGCTACTTCCAGCCCAACGGCAAACTGCTTTACGCCAACCTGATCGCCCGCACCGATGACACCCTATTCACCAGCTACATGACCTACCTCGACGGCGCAATGCACGAAGGCTGGGCCATCGATGACCCCAACCGCTGGCGCCCTGTCTCCACCTGGGAAACTCACCTGAACCTGGTCGAACAGGCCCAGGCTCTTGGCAAGAAACTCATCCTGGTCTCCCACGGAACACAGGCTGACACCGAACTTCAGAATTTTGCCTTCGCCTCATACATGCTCGTCACTGACGGCAATACCGCCTTCCGGTATGGCTCAGACGCCGCCTACAACCAGGCCTGGCTGTATGACAACTACAAGCTGCAGATCGGCACCCCGCTCGGAGCCCGCTACAAAGTTGGCACCGCCTGGAAACGTGATTTCAGCAACGGATACGTCAGCGTGGACCCCGGCACCCATGCAGTCTCCATCGCCATCAACAGCCTGCCGACCGCCACCCTGCCCGCCATCCAGCCGACCGCCACCAGCACAGCCCTGCCCCCCACAGCTGCCCCAATCCAGCCGACTGCCACCGCCGTTCAGCCCACAGCCACCGCTGTACCCCCCACCGCAACAGTTGTTCCGCCAACCGCCACAGCGATCGCCCCCGTCCCCACTCAGTCCACCACCTATGAGAATGACAACGCAGCCTTTGTCTACTCATCCGGCTGGAGCGTCGTCAAGGACGGCAAGGCATCCGGCGGCAGCTACCGCAAATCCACCATCCTCAAGAGCAGCATAAAACTGAGCTTTACCGGCAGCAGCTTCAAAGTGGCATACCTGACCCAGCCCAAGGGCGGCAGCATGCAGGTCCTGGTCGACGGCGTACTGATCACCACCATCAATCAGAAGACCACCACCGTCCAGTATATCCAGACCTGGCGATTGGCCGACACCGCTGCCCTGCCTTACGGCAAGCACCTGCTGACCCTGGTCTTCACCGCCCCATCCAGCAGCATCATCACCATGGACCGGGTTACCATTTACTAATCAACCAGTGTCTCCTGAACAAAGCCCGGCCAGTCCCCGGGCTGTTTTTTTGCCGGCTTCAGGTGGAACAAAAATTTTTTTATTCACCTGTAAAATTAGATACCATTCCCCATCTTCCAGATTGCCGTTATAATGCACGTACAACATACCCCCCGATCAGAAAAAAGTAAACCCGGTGAAAACCGGGGACACAAAGCAATGGGTCTACAGCTGTTAAAACAGCCATGACTGCCAGGCTGCCGGATTGACCATCTTCTCCCGCCCCGTTCCACCAACAGGCGGCATTACTTTTTTGAGAAAATATCAAGCCAGGAGTTGGAAATGCTTTTTAAGCGGACAATACAGGTTTTCAGCCTGATCTTAATCCTCAGCCTGCTCGCCGGCAGCAATCTGACTGCGCATGCCCAGGAACCTGCCCCGGTAAAATATGTGCAGCTGGCCTGGTTCTACAAACCGCCGGCGGATGGTGATCTCTCCCTGCTGGCGCAGCATTTCAGCACCTTTATCCTGACCCGTACCAACGAAGACACGCGCGATCAGTTGACCGCCCTCGGTGCATCGGCCCCCATGCTGGAATACATCCGTTTCGACGCCATCCAGGACCCGGGCGGGTGCACCCTCAAGCCCTATCAGAACCAGGCCGCCAGCCTGCCGGGGGATTTCTGCAGCATCAGTAAAAAACACAAATCCTGGTTCCTGCTCAGCAGCAAGGGGAAACGGCTTTTCCGCACAGTTGGGAATTACCGTTATTACCTGATGGACCCCGGAAACGCCGGCTGGCGCGCCTTCTTCCTTTCACGCCTCAAAACCAGCCTGGAAAGCGACCCGAAATGGCAGGGTGTCTTCCTGGACAACATGGAAATGTCCCTCAACTTCCATAAACAGGCCGGGAACAAATTGAAGCGCTACACAACAGATGCAAAATTCCAGGCAGCGGTGATGGGGATGCTCAGTTACCTGCGGCAGGGTTATTTTGCCGGCTCGGGCAAGATCCTTTCAGGGAATGTTGTATCCCGGCAGGATGACACCTTTTTTACCGACGCCATGGCCTCACTCGACGGCGCAATGCACGAAGGCTGGGCGATCGATTCCCCCAACCGCTGGCGTCCGGCGGCAGACTGGGAGAAGCACATGGCCCTGGCTGAACAAGCCCAGGCAGCCGGCAAGTTTATCATCCTCGTCTCACACGGTGAGCAAAATGACCTGGAGCTGCAAAACTTCGCCTACGCATCCTACCTGCTGATCACCAACGGCAAAGCCTCCTTCCGCTATGGCTCAGACGAAGCCTACAACCAGGCCTGGCTCTACCCCAACTACGACCTGCCGATCGGCACCCCCCTGGGCCCGCGCTACCAGAATGGCACAGCCTGGCAGCGGGATTTCAGCAATGGTACCGTGACGGTCGACCCGCTGCTCCACACCGCAGAGATCACGGTGATTGGGCCGTAAGGGGTCAAAAAATCATTTATAGCAGGTCAACATGTTAAACGCAGGTGATAACAATATTTCTGAGATGTAGTTTAATTTAATCCAAAAGAAAATATTATGACCACAATTACCCCGGATTTTGTTTTACAACATTTGCGCAAATTATCAGCAAATGACCGATTAATAGTTATATCACAGGTTCTTCCGGATATTGAAGCGAGCCTGGTTG
>CAZBRI010000444.1:0-3039 GCA_964494055.1 uncultured Anaerolinea sp. | reverse complement strand
TATAGCTAAGCTGCTGCATTAATCATAATTGTGAATGGTAAACTATCTCTATTTATATTAATACAGATAGTTTGTCATAAAAAAATCAGGGCAAACTCACAAGAGTTTGCCCTGATTGCTTAAAAATGTCTCTCTTACATCGCGACGATGGATCCTGCTGCCAGGAACCAGATCATCAAAATGGAGACCACGAGCGCGCCGAGGTAAATTCTGCCTGTACGGCGGTAAAACCAGACATGCAGGAATAACAGGATGGCGAATTCAGGAATGTAGACTTGCAGCATCAATGGCCACATGGCACTGAATTGGGGCAGGCCAATTAATTCAAATCCGGGACCAATATTGAAGACAAACCATGGAATATATTGAACCATCCATACTACGAGCAATCCGCCGAGGAAGGCAAACATGACTTTCAGCCACCATACCAGTTGTGTCTTGGCAGGAGTTGCTTCTTCTTTCTGCCGGATCTGACCAAACAGGAACAGGCCGCCGTTCATCAGGAAGAAGATAAAGGCTGGAATCAGGTATAAAACGAACAGCCCTACACGCTGCGGATTGGAGAATTGCCGCATATAAGGCCATACAAATCGGAATTCCTGTCCGAGTGCCCACTGGAAAAAACCTTCGATCGTGTAAAGGATCAGGAACATGATCGTTCCAAGCAGCATTGTTTTACCAATGATATTCCAATCAAGAACTGTCTTCTGTTTATCAAATGAGAGACCCATGTCATACAGGGTTACCTTTTGATTCTTGTTGGCACTGCGGTACCACAGAGTGAACAACACCGCGGAAATGATGATATTCACCACGAACCACAGGAAAACACCGTTTCCGACTTGCAGCTTGAACCACGGTAGATACCCTTCCACCTTATCCGACAGCGCACCATACTGTGTCATGATCGGGTATGTCACACCGCCGATGATGGTATTGATGGTTGCATACAGCCACCAATTCTTATTGCTGGCTGTGTAGCGGGCCGGCAGGGGTTGCGCAACAGAGGCGAAGAAAGGTGTCGCTAAGAAAAGGTTTGTAAGGGGGAAGAGCATGAACAACGCGGTCAGCAGCGTGATCAGACCGAATAATTCTTTCCACATGAAGACCTGTTGGGCCGGGTCGAGAATTTCAGCATTCCCGTTCAACGCCTGGTTCATCCAGGAGACACCTGATGCAACAGCTTTATTCTGCAGCGGGAGAAGGTGATGTTCCATCTGGATCAATTCGATCCGTCTGGCTGTACCGTCTGCAAAGCTGCCATAAGTTGTGTCCCAGGCGATCGGGGCTTTCAGACCAAAGGCATCCATACGGGCCTGGTTTGATGGAAGGTTATCAGAAAGGAATTGTCCTTCCCGGAAAAAAGCAAATTCATCATAGCGCGCCTGGGTCAGCAGTACATTTTTAAGGGCTGGTGCACCGGCAAAACCGCACTGCATATTGAGTGCGTTGATATCCGGGTTGTTTGCCCCGAGTGTTTGGGTCAAAATGGCACCCATCGAATGCCCCATTACACCGATCTTGGCCGTATCTACAAATTGAAGTTCTTTTGTATACTGGAAAACGCTCTGCATGCCGCCGGTGTAAGTCGGGTCACCCAAAAGACCGCCGACACTCAACCCGCCGCCCGAATCACCATGGCCGATGACATCCGTGGCAATAACCACAAATCCGCGGCGCGATAATTCGATCGAATAGGAATCATCCGTTAATTTATCATTCTGATAACCATGGATATTGATCACTGCCGGGGCTTTATGATCAACGGTAGCGGTTACGGGCCGGTATAACCTGGCTGACAACATGACCCCATTTGGATCAGAGATTGTGACGTTATTTACTTCCACTTTCCCGTAATCAGTCTCGATCAATCGGGCCATGCCTGCTGCAACTGAAATAATCACAAGGCAGATGACGAGCAAATTTACTGAGGAACGAACACTTTTATTCATTTATTCCTTCTCCTTAACTTAGTTTTATCCTGCGTTTTTTGAGTTGGATCTGTTCTTGAAAAGTATTTCCTGCGTAGGTCAATGATTCAAGTAAAACGAAAATTATCAGGTCATCAGGTTTTTATCCGCTGAAATGACCTCCTTTCCCCTGGCCTCCTTTCTCTCGTTGAATGTCCAAAGATTAAAATTACATTAGAATTATGACTTTTAGTCCTGCAAATGTAAATCAGGGATTGGCGCTGATTTAATAACAAAATTCCCCTTTCGGGGAACATTTATTCCTTTCATATACTCCAACGGAGTATATGAAAAAAGTTCTTAATATCGTTATGAATAATTAATTTTCCCTATTGGTTCCCATTTCTATGTATAACCTGATCAGACCCGCAAGGTTGTTGACCCCCAATTTTTTCATCGCATTATGCCTTTGTTTTTCAACAGTTTTATGACTAGTGTATAACAACTGGGCAATTTCGTGAGTTGATTTTCCGGATGCAATGAAGCGGACAACCTCATGTTCTCGCGGTGATAAACTGTTGAATTTACCTGGAGATTTAGTTGTTTCACCACTCTTTGCTCCATCTCCCCAGCTTTTTGCACATTCTACTGCCTGCAGCCATCCGGCATATAGATCTTCTCGTTTTGCCTGTGTGATCCTGGGCTCAAACCGGGTATCCAGCTTCCAGATTGCTGCGAGCTCTTCCATTGATCCCCAGAACCTGATAGCCAGTCCGGAAAGAAATGCTGCTCCGAGCGACGATGTTTCGGCGATTACCGGTCTCTCAACCGGCAGTCCCAAAATGTCAGCCTGGAATTGTAAAAGAAAATCGCTCTTGGCTCCCCCGCCGTCTGCCCGCAGTGTTTGAAATTTCATGCCATAACAGGTTTCGATACATTCAAATGAATCACGGGTTTGATAAGCCATCGCTTCGATCGCCGCCCGTGTGATATGACTTTTTGTGGTCCCCGGGTGAATTCCGAAAATGGTACCGCGTGCATTCGGGCTGTGATGCGGCGCTCCCAATCCAACCAGCGCGGGTACGAAATACACTCCCTGTGTATCAGTTACCTACATGGCGAGGCCGTC
>CAZBRI010000443.1:0-3044 GCA_964494055.1 uncultured Anaerolinea sp. | reverse complement strand
AAAACAATGCGCACATTTGCTTATAATGCGACATATTTAGCCTGAAATATGGTATTATTATTTCTGTTGACAGGAAACGTATTATTTCAACATGAATTATTTTGTATTATTTTTTTTGGTACAGGATCAATATCCTGATTTTATTAGTTATTTTATAGGAGATCAAAAATGAAGAATAAACTGTTTATTGTATTAGCACTCGTATTCAGCCTGAGCCTGCTGCTGGCTGCCTGCGCTGCCACCAAAACCATCACGATTACCAACAATGGCACCGTGAACTACTGTGAACTCCTGGTTGCCAAAACTGGTACAGAAGATTGGAGCGCCAACAAGCTGCCCGATGGTCAGACCGTCACCCCCGGTAATAAATTCGAGATCCCTGTTACCGAATCCGGTGATTACGATGTCAAGGTTGTAGCCTGTGATAACGCCGGCGAACAGGTTTTGAACGTCAACGTTCCCTAATATATTTACAATATTGGTTAAAACAGCCTGTGAGGTTTGTATCTCACAGGCTGTTTTTCTTTTAAGACGAGATCGTTGGCCAATAAGGAAAGAAACCGCCAGATTTTTTTGCTGTAAAAAAATTCATTTTGATCCAACAATACTGCCGTTTCCTGTCATTTGAATTTATTTTACATTTATTTTACAACCATCACACATCTTCATTACCTCCATGGCTTAATATTGAATTGTAAGTTCGATCTTATCCGTGAAGTTCTTTATAAGGAGATAATTCCATGACTGGTACCATTCGTAATATTGTATTCGGCACGCTTATCATTGTCCTGGTGTTTGGTCTGATTGCTGTAACCGTTCCATTCAATAAAGTTGCTGCATCATCTGCTGCCGCTGTCACAACGCCTGCCGCCCCGGGAAATTTCCGAAAAACTGCTGCAGCCAATATCCGCCTTGAACTGGCATATGCCCGTGAACAATATAACCTGCAGCGATTGAAACTGGCAATCAGTAATGATCCGGTTCTTCGCCAGGGCGTTCAGCTCTTGCTTGATAATGCAGCTAAAAACGGAAAAGATGCTTCTGCAGTCCAAACCGCCTTTACTGCCTATAAGACAGCTTTTACATCGGGAGCTGCTTACTCCGATCAGGCTGAAGCTATTGCGGCGGCCCATAATGGTTTTGACAATGACGGCAAAGTGCTGGATGCAGAATCCGCAAAAGCCACATTGAAGAGCCTTGGAACAGCCCTGAAGCAATACAAAGATACCGTAGGAACAGCTTTTCAAGCGCTCCGGGATTCTATGAAAACTTTCCGGCTGGCTAATCCGCGATCAACACAGGCACCGCCTGAAGGTTAATTACCGCTGGTAAATTTATGATCCTGTTTCCTGCTTTTCAGGAAGCAGGATCACATTATTTTAAGCACCAGGTAAAAAGGTGTAGAATCAAAACCAACAATAATCACTCAATTCATGTTCAGCATTGCCAAAAGTGTATGGAAACTATTTTACTGATTGATGACGAACCTTCGATAATATCCCTTGCCAAATTGTATCTTGAGCGTGACGGTTTCAGTGTTGAATCTGCTGGAGACGGACTGCAAGGGCTGGAAATTGTTGAGAAACTTCACCCCGGATTATTGGTGCTGGATGTAATGCTTCCTGGAATGGATGGTTTTGAGGTATGCCGAAAAATTCGTGCAGCTGGGAGCCAAATTCCTATTATCATGCTCACAGCTAGGGATGAAGATATCGATAAGATCCTTGGACTTGAATTGGGGGCGGATGATTATTTAACAAAACCTTTTAACCCTCGAGAACTTGTTGCCAGGGTAAAGGCTATTCTACGCCGGTCTGAACGCCCTGTACAAACTGGGTCTGCACCTGTTCGCCTTGCAGGTCTTGTGATTGATTCGGTCCGTCATGAAGTGACTTATTTGGGACGACAAATCAGTTTACGCACCCAGGAATTTGATCTCCTTTTGATCCTCGCAGAACAGCCGGGGCGGGTTTTTACACGGGAACAGCTGCTGGAAAAAGCCTGGGGTTTTGATTATTATGGTCAGACCAGAACTGTCGATGTTCACATTGCTCAGCTGCGAAAACGCCTGAATGGCAGCCAGGTTCAAATTGAAACTGTTGCTGGCGTTGGTTATAAGATCACAGCAGAGTCATAAACAGTTATGTTTTCATCCCTTCGTTTCCGTCTTTGGTTGAGTTACGCACTTTCTATCATGACTGCTCTTCTCGTTGTTGCAGTTATCTTCATTGTATACATGTTCACCAATCCGCTGGTATTCCGGCAGACAGCTCTTCGGCTGGCTGTTGTTGAGGCTTCCACCCTCGCAAAACAGGCGGAATGGTCAAATTTACCGGTTGATCAGCTGCAATCTGTGATTACATCCAAAGCCCAGGAGCTGGATGTGCGCCTCCTGGTTGTCAATCCGCAGCGGAAAATATTGGTTGATTCGCATGATACATCCGGCAGTACACTTGAGATCCGCCCCCTGTACAGGCTTTTCCGGTTAAACCCGATCCTGCTGGATAGTCTTGGCAGACCCTGGATATATGTTTCCCGCCGGATGGATAACGGGAACATGTTGGTAGCGGCGGCCTTGCGCCCGAGAGTTTCCCTGTGGAATATATTTACGGATGAGCTGGTCACACCTTTGATGTGGGGGGGATTGCTGGGGCTTTCGCTGGCACTTTTCCTTGCCTTCTGGATGTCACGCTGGGTTGCGGATCCGCTGCAGGAGGTGATCAGCGCGGCTGGTAGTTTCACCGGAAGTGAAGTTAAGATAATTTCAGTAGAGGGCCCAAAAGAAGTTAAAGATCTGGCTGCTGCCTTTAACCAGATGACTGAAAGGGTTCAGGCGTCTCAGCAGGCACAGCGTCAATTTGTTGCCAATGTCTCGCATGAACTCAAAACACCGCTGACATCCATTCAAGGTTTTTCACAAGCCATTCTGGATGGTACTGCAGCTTCAACAGAGCAGCAGCAGCAATCTGCCAGGGTAATCTATGATGAAGCCGCCCGTATGCACCGGCTTGTGTTGAATCTTCTTGACCTTGCCCGGCTTGATT
>CAZBRI010000442.1:0-3049 GCA_964494055.1 uncultured Anaerolinea sp. | reverse complement strand
CTTTTACCAGTCGCTTCACACGGCAGTGATCTACGACGACGGTAAACCGCTGGAAGTACAGATCCGTACCCCGGAAATGCATCAGAACTCCGAGTTCGGTATCGCGGCCCATTGGCGTTACAAAGAAGGCGGTTCCAAGCACGATTCAAAATATGAACAGCATATCCTGTGGCTGCGCTCCATGATGGAATGGAACCAGGATGTGAATGATGCCCAGGAATTTGTAGATTCAATGAAATCTGATGTTTTTGAAGACCGTGTCTATGTCTTCACACCCAAGGGTGACATCATCGACCTGCCTGCAGGATCCACCCCGATCGATTTTGCCTATCATGTTCACACGGACATTGGACACCGCTGCCGGGGAGCAAAGATTGACGGGAAATTGGTGCCGCTCGATCACGCCTTCAAAACAGGCGAACGGGTGGAGATCCTGACATCCAAAAGCGGCGGTCCTAGCCGGGATTGGTTGAATTCCAGTTTGGGACTGGTAAAAACCCAGCGGGCCCGTTCCAAGATCAAGGGTTGGTTTAAAAGGGAAGATCGTGAACAAAATTTATCCCAGGGCCGCAGCATGCTGGAAAAAGAACTGCGCCGCCTTGGCTTAAACGACATCAACCTGGAAAATCTTGCCAGGGAATTGGATTATAAAAATACTGAAGAATTGTTTGTAGACCTGGGCTGCGGTGACCTCTCGATGAGTCACATCATCAGCCAGATCTCTGAGCAGGAACTCCCTTTTGAAGATGAAATAGTACCATCCACCCCCAAAGCCAGCGCAACAACCACCGATTCAGTGGCAGTTGTCGGGTTACGCGGATTATTAACCACAACTGCCAAATGCTGCAACCCGATGCCCGGAGATCCGATCATTGGATATATCACGCGCGGAAGGGGCGCAACCATACACCGCTCAGATTGTCCGAATATCCTGCGTTCAAATGAACGCGAAAGATTGGTTAAGGTTTCGTGGGGTAATCATACCCGCACATACCCGGTCCCGATCAGGATCACAGCTTTTGACCGGCAGGGATTAATGGGCGATGTTTCCAACCTTTTGACCACTGAAGGCGTAAATATCATCGATGCAAATGTCCGTGTCAATCACGACAACATGCAGGCCGATACCGCCAACATCCGGTTGATCGTTGAAGTTCGCGATATTGCACAATTGAGCCGTGTCCTGACCCGTATCGAAAACCTGGACAACGTTGTAGACGCCCAGCGCATTCGCGGCGGCTAATTTGTCTCTCTCGACAAAATTGAGTTTTTTATTATAATTTGCCATCAATTCAAGCTAAATAGCATAATTTAACTTGCACACCGAAATATTACAGGAAGTCATGCTGAGTGTCAAAGAAGCACAGGAAAGAATAACATCCAGGTTCTCCACACTGGATTCCAGCAATCAACCATTGGATAAGTGTTTTGGCAGGGTTCTTTCTGAACCGGTTGTTTCTGATTTCAATTATCCCCTATTCGATAATTCAAGCGTTGATGGTTTCGCTGTCATCGCCAAAGATATCAATACTGCTTCAAATGAGCACCCTGTTCATCTAAAGGTCATCGGGGACATTCCTGCAGGGACTGTGTTTTCAGTAAAGATAAATAAAGGTGAATGTGCCAGGATCATGACCGGAGCCCAATTACCTGCCGGGGCAGATGCTGTCGTGATGGTCGAATATACAGGGGCTGATACAGATCCGGTTGGTGCAGCTGCGCCGGATACAATCCATATTTTTCAATCAATCAATCCCGGCGAAAACATCCGGAGGATTGGCTCTGATATCCATCATAACCAGCTAATTTTAAATTCTGGCGCAATTCTGCGTGCCCAGGATATTGGTATGCTGGCTATGCTTGGAAAAGCCCGCGTACCAGTTCACAACAAGCCAAAAGTTGCCATTTTTAGCAGCGGTGATGAATTAATAACACTTGACACAGCCCTTACAGCCGGGAAGATTTACGAATCAAATTCCTATTTATTAGCCTGCATGTCTCAAAGCGCCGGTTGTGATGTAAAAACTTACGGCATTGCCTCAGACAATTTCGACTCAGTTCAAAATGTACTGAATCTCGCAGCCGAATCACAGCCGGATATGATTATTTCTTCTGCCGGGGTTAGTAAAGGGGCTTACGATTATGTTCGGGATGCAGTATTAAGCAATGGATCGCTTGATTTTTGGCGCGTTAATATGCGGCCGGGAAAACCGCTGGCATTTGGTGAGTACAGGGGAATCCCATTCTTTGGTTTACCGGGCAACCCGGTAGCGGCATTTGTCAGTTTCAGCGTATTCATCACACCGGTTATTGAAAAATTGACCGGCAGAATTGCTCCTGCTAAGAAGCTGGTCAAAGCCATATTATCTGAAGAAATTGAATCGGATGGCCGTGAGAGTTACCTTCGCGCAAATCTCGAATTTAAAAATGACCGGTGGCATGCAAGCCTGACCGGACACCAGGGATCTGGAAATTTGTTTTCTTTGGTGCAGGCAAATGCTTTACTTATTATTCCCTCTGGTGTAAAATTTTGCCCGCCCGGTTTAGAAGTCGAAGCCTGGCTATTGGAGAGTTAAATGGATAAGAAACTTTACTGGTTTTCGGTTGGGCTGACCACACTGGGCATACTGGTGTCGATTTATATGACCATCTACAAATTGACATCCAACAATGCCATGTGCCTTGGCAGCGGTGACTGTTCGAGTGTCAATGCCAGTCCGTATTCTGAAATTTATGGGATACCTGTTGCACTGGTGGGATTCCTTGGTTATGGCGCGATCCTCGCAATATTATTATTACAGGATCGTTTGGGAAAGTTCATCTCAGAAAACAGCACTTTAGCCGTTTTTGGTTTGGTTGTTACGGGTTTTGCTTTTACTGTCTACCTGGTGTACCTGGAAATTTATGTAATTAAAGCAATTTGTCCGTTTTGTGTCACATCACAGGTCACGATGACCATTTTATTCATAACAACGATCGTCCGTCTGGTACGCCAACCTTAAAGATCGGAAGAGCGTCGTGTAGGGAAAGAGTGTTCAGAGCCGTGTAG
>CAZBRI010000441.1:0-3049 GCA_964494055.1 uncultured Anaerolinea sp. | reverse complement strand
GCGGCCGCATCGATCAGCAGGTAAAAATACGCGGCGTTCGCATTGAACCCGGGGAAATCGAGGCGGTACTTGCCCGGCATCCATCGGTTGCCCGGGCGGCAGTTGTTGGATTCCCGCAAGGGCCCTCACCGGAATACCTGGCCGCTTATTTTGAACAGGGTAATAATTCAACGGTTTCTCCTGCTGAATTGATCAGTTGGCTCAGGGACCGCCTGCCGAATTATATGGTCCCTGCCCTGATCATTCCGCTGGAGAGTCTTCCACTGACACCCAGCGGTAAAATTGACCGGCGTTCTCTTCCAGAACCCGATTTTCGATCGGCAGCCAGCGCACAAATCAGCGATTTGCCTTTGTCGCCTGAACAAGCTGGATTGCTGCACATCTGGCAGGATGTTTTGGGTTACGAATCGATTGGATTGACCGATAATTTTTTTGAAATTGGCGGTCATTCCCTGCTTGCCACCCGTGTCATTGCCAGGGTGCGTCAAATATTCAGTGTTGACCTCTCCATCCGGATGTTTTTTGAAACGCCCACCATTTCCGGTTTGAGCGAAATAATTGGAAGCCTTGCCCCGGCGGTACAAACTATCCCGCTCACGAAACGTGAGCCTTCAGATTTGCCTGTAACCTCCTTTGCCCAGGAAATGCTCTGGTATCTTGACCAGATGGAGCCCGGCAATCCGGCATATAACATTACAGATGCATTTCAACTGAAAGGGAATTTGAACGTGCAGGCACTGAAGGATGCTCTTAACCTGCTTGTTCAGCGCCATGAAATTCTTCGAATGCGTTTTGATAAGGTCGATGGCCAGCCGGTTCCAGTCATTGATCAACAACTGTATTTTCAACTGCATATAGTCGATGCGCCTGAACTATCACCAGCTGATCACCCGCAATTCATCCGCCAATTCGCTGCCAGCCAGGCAGCACAGCCATTTAATTTGCAGACCGGCCCGTTAGTTAATGCTGTACTTCTCAGGATCGAACCAGCAAACTATGTTTTGGTTATTGTGACTCACCATATAATTTCAGACGGCTGGTCTGTTTCGGTTTTTTTCCATGAGCTTGCCTATCTTTACACCAGCATTATTGATCCTGACAGGTGCAGCCCTTCCGGTCTGCCCGAATTGAAGATCCAGTTTTTGGATTATGCCATCTGGCTGCGGAAATCAATTCAGGGAGCAGCTTTGCAGTCGGGTTTGGCATACTGGACTGATAAATTACACAACATTACACCGCTGGAATTCCCGCTTGACCATGCCCGGCCGCAGCGCCGCAGTTTCAAAGGGTCGAGCCTGCCGGTAATTTTTTCACAGGGCTTTTCAGCTGAGATCAAAGCCTTTTGCCAATCCAGGGATGTTACACTATTTATGCTGCTCCTGGCAGGGATGCAGGTGCTTCTTGCCCGTTACACAGGACAGGTAGATATCAGTATCGGGACGGCGGTTGCAAACCGTCATCAGCCTGATCTTGATAACCTGGTCGGATTCTTTGTTAACACCCTGGTGCTGAGAACCAACCTGGATGGAAACCCGGCATTCCAGGACCTGCTCCAGCGTGTTAAAGAAACCACCCTGGATGCGTATGCCAACCAGTTCATTCCTTTTGAGCTGATTGTCAAGGAATTGCACCCGGTCCGGGTCGAAAATCGAAACCCGCTCTTTGATGTGATGCTTTTCCTGCAGAATGTTCCCGCAGAGGAATTCGACCTTCCGGGGCTGCAGTCACGTTTTATAGATCTTGAGCAGCGTACTTCCGAATTTGATTTTGTTATCGACCTTACCGAAACACCTTCCGGGATCCAGGGTTTTTGTGAATTTAACACTGATATATTTGAAACTGTAACTATTCAAGATTTGATTTCACATTTTATTTCGGTTATTGAACAGGGCGCCCGGCAGCCTCAGACCAGGGTCTCCGATTTGAAGCTTTTATCTGACCAGGAACGCCATAAGCTCCTCATTGAATGGAATCAGACACAGCACCCATTGCCAGCCGAATTGACGATGGCTGATCTATTTGAAAAACAGGTGCGCCTCACACCTGCCTCGGACGCGCTCATCTTCAAGGGTGAACATCTGAGTTATGGAGATCTGAATGATCGCGCAAATCAGCTGGCTGACTTCCTAATTAAAAAGGGAGCGGCTAATGAGAGGGTGATCGCTGTCTTTATGGACCGGTCCCTGGAATCGCTGACCGCCATCCTTGGCATTCTCAAAACAGGTGCCGCATTTCTCCCGCTCGATCCTTCATATCCCCGTGACCGGCTTGAATATATTCTGCAGGATTCTCAAACAAGTATTTTATTGACCAACCGGACAGAACTAGCCGGAATAAAAAATTATTCCGGAGAAATAATCCGCTTTGGGTCAGATATAAAATTTCTGGATCATTCCAATCTCACCGATCCATCCAGGAGTAATCCTGCTCCTGAAATGGCCTACCTGATTTACACATCCGGCTCCACCGGGCGGCCAAAGGGTGTCATCGGACTGCACAAGGCAGCTATCAACCGCCTGAACTGGATGCAGCAAACGTATCCTTACAAGGCCGGGGAAATCTGCTGCCAGAAAACATCACTCAGCTTTGTAGATTCCATCGCAGAAATGTTCAGTCCTCTTTTGTCTGGTATTCCGCAGGTGATCATTCCAGATAATGATCTAAAAGATACTCGTATCTTTGTCGAACTGCTTGGCCGGTATCATATTTCACGACTTGTGCTGGTACCTTCCTTGCTTCGATCAATTTTAGAGGTTACCAGAAACTCCGGGATTCAGCTGCCCGATCTGCGTATCTGGGTCAGCAGCGGTGAAGCGCTAACCCCTGATATAGTCAGCAGCTTTTTCAATCAATTCCAGGATCGAAAGCTGCTTAATTTCTACGGTTCTTCCGAGGTTTCTGCTGATTCAACTTTTTATGAAATATCCTCTGCTGACCGGAAAATCGGAATCGGAAGGCCGATATTTAATACACAGGTATACATCCTGGATGACAGCCTTCAACCTGTTCCGGCCGGGGTAACAGGGGAGCTCTATATTGGCGGAGCCGG
>CAZBRI010000440.1:0-3053 GCA_964494055.1 uncultured Anaerolinea sp. | reverse complement strand
CCCACTCCCAGTCAAAGATTGGGATTACTCACATAAAATCCAAAGTACGGATTTTATGGGGGATGTGAAAATTGACATCCGGCATCGCTGTGCAGGGTAATTGATCAACGCGAGGAGATTGCTTCGCCCGGAAAAGCAGGAGCCGGGCTCGCATGAACAGTAAAAAAAAGAGCCGCAGGGGTGAACCTGCGGCAGTTTTGTTCTCATCCCACCAGGAGCGGACGGTAGATTTTTTTTGAAGCTCAGCGGTCTACCGCAGCCCCAGTCAGGTTATTGGGGACCGCCGTATCCCGAACACCTGGATGATTCTAGCCTGGAGATCCTGGCTGCTGGGTACCGGGTTCCATGGAAACCCCTCCGGATCAAGAGTGATCCCGCCCCGTAGGGCTCCCATGACACCCGGTCATCCCTGTAAGGCTGAAGGAATGATCCCGGTCGAACCTGGATGTATAACTATTTAACCTTGATGTAGAAGATATTGCCAGCGATCCAAACGGTTGCAGTCTGACCAACATAGCGTTTGGCAAGCAGGACAGAGCACTGCAGTTTCTTGACGCCGTCCCACACGCAGGTTGGGGCAAAGGACTGGTGATTAATGTTGAAGGCAGCGGGGAAGGATTTGTAACCCATGGTCTGGAAGTTCATTTTGTAAGTGTTTGCAGACCAGGTGGAGCTGTTGTAGTGGATGTACTTGGGACCCTGGGCAACGGCCATTGTGAACACAGCGGCGAGAAGGGCGATAACGATGATAATGCTGACGACGTTCTTTTTCATGATGAGTCTCCTGTTTTTGAATGATGGTGTACTTACGGCGGATAATATACTGCCTGGAATCGGCATTGCTTATGTGCCAGTATCCTGCAGAGAATAACCAGTGTCGTATTTACCAATAAGGAGAATAAAGGACTTGCTCTGCCTCTCAGCCAGGCCGAACAACGAACCCCAATAAACGGAACTAACAATAAGTATTTATACGATATTATATACGTATTTATGCGTATATTGTTGTAGATAAACTTACAGGAACCTTACAGTATCAGGCAAAATCGGGCAAAAATGTTTAGTTTTAAGTTTCTGGCCTTGCCGGGCGGTAGTAGATTGTTCAATTGCCCGGTTGGAGAAAATGGTTGGCCTGGCCCGCTGATCTGCCGTATTTTGTACAGTGATTACGCAAGTAGTTATTACTTTCGCATAACTGTATTCGTATAAGTATACGATAATATTAGCACTCCTTATTAGAATAACAGAAGTTACATTCGTCCTATTAAAAGCATGACAATTGTACCGTATCCCCCAAAAGTACTATGTGTTCAGGGCTTTTTGCCTTGTAAATTGATGTTTTGACCGGGGTTTTTGAATACTATTTACCGTGGAGTATGCTGAGTACGCGGAGAAGATATAAAGAACAATATTTTTTTTCAGGGAAGAAGTTGGATGAAGCGGTTGGAATTATTGTTCAGGGATGAATGTTTGTGACTGGATTGGACGGCTGGGGCGGGGAGGGCGGGTTTATGCAGTTGTAATTATGAACTGAATTATTAAGAAAAAAAGTGCGGAGAAATTCTCTGCACCCGGGCGGTACCTGTTTTAGAATATAAGGCAGGGTTTTTCAACCAGAATCAATTATATTTCGCGTATCGCGATGCAGCCGGTTTCGCAAGTGGCTCACCAGGGGGTTGTCCGGTTCCGGGGTAGAACAGGACGAAGCGACCAATGTAAATCCCTGGGTCAATGCCTCCGCATCAACGATAAGCGTCGACCAAAGTTACCAATAAGATTTACAAATAAGGTTTACCAATAAAATTTCCACCATTAAGAATTGCAATTTTATTATACAATTGTTTTTTGATAATGCAAGGAATAAATTATATCTGTCCATTTTATTTTACTGACAGATGACCAGCTCATTATGCTGGTTCTCTGTCAGGCAGAGCAGCGAAGAACAGGCGGGGTTGATATTTTTATTGCGATCATTTGCGGCCGGGTTTGGATGGGGAGTTATCCTGATGTATGGCACGGAAATTATGTTTATCCCACAATTCAAAAAAGACGGGCAGCAGCCTGATCTGCTGCCCGTTCTTGTGTGTGTGTTTATTCAGTTGTAATTTGTTTTTTTATACTTCTCACATACCTGGGCTGCTGCCTGGTTTCATGGGATCCCCGCCGGAACGATCGCGATTGCGTCCCGTAGGGCTCACATGACACATGGTCAGCCTGGTTGTTATGATTGGGCTGATCCGGGCTTGAGCCGGGTTATTTCACTTTGATATAGAAAATGCTGCCAGCGATCCATACAGTTGCAGTCTGACCGATATAGCGTTTGGCAAGTTCGACAGTGCAGACAAGTTTCTTTGCGCCGTTCCAGGTGCAGACGGGGGCGAAGGATTGGTGATTGATGTTGAAGGCGGCTGGGAAGGATTTGAAACCGGATACCTGGAAGTTCATTTTGTAGGTATTGGATCGCCAGGATGAGCTGTTGTAGCGGATGAACCTGGGGGAGGGTGCTGCTGCCATGGTGAACATGGAAGACAATAGGGCGATGATGAGGATGATGTAAACGACGTTCTTTTTCATGGTAATTTCTCCTGACTTGAATGTGGTGCACGAGCGGCGGATAAATTCTGCCAGGAATGGGCATTGCTGAAGTGTCAATTTCCGGCAGGGATGGATAATTTATTCTTTACGGATAAAGAAGTGCTGGGGGTATTGCTGTTGAAGTTGACCGATAAAAATGTGAACTAATTCAATCTGTATTTCTGCGCATATTATATACGTATATTTACGTAAAAATATAAGAAAAACCTTACAGGAACTTTACAGGTAGGGCTTTGTGCGGATGAAGTAATCACCTTGAGTTACAGAGCAATTACTGCACGATAGTGTTTTCCAGGGTTCGGGTGATTGCTTCTTCGTGGAGGGTACGCTAGCCGCACTACTAATATAATCTGCAGGGGTGGGTTGCAGGCTTTTTTGCGAGGAAGAGTTTTTTACCAGCAAGATTAAAGGCAAAGGCGGGACCCCCTCCCGGCCTCCCCCATTTTCAAAGACCGAAA
>CAZBRI010000439.1:0-3056 GCA_964494055.1 uncultured Anaerolinea sp. | reverse complement strand
AAGGAGATTGGCAGCCATTTGTTTCTGCATTAATCGAGCCTGTATTTAATTTCGATCCAAACGAGCTAAAAACGACGGCTGTTCTGGAAGGTTCCGAGTACATCCTGAATGGTGTTAAAACATATGTTCCATTTGCAGAAATCCAAAAAGGCATGGTGGTTTTTGCCTCTTTAGCCGGTCAAACAAAAGGTTTCATTGTTCCAACTGGAAGCAGTGGTTTGCGCATATCCGGAAGGATCAAATTGATGAGTTTGAATGCCGTTCCACTCTATGAAGTGACTTTTGATAATGTACATATCCCTGCCGGTAATTTACTCCCGGGCGATTTTGAGCCGGTTTTGGCTGCCATGCGGGTTACAAATGCCGCACTGGCACTTGGAGTTGCCAGGGCAGCCTTTGAATATTCCCGAGATTATGCAAAAGAAAGAGATGCTTTCGGTGTCAAGATTGCTCAAAAACAAGCCATTGCATTTATGTTGGCTGAAATGGGGATTGAAATTGAGGCGGTACGCTTATTAACCTGGCAGGCTGCCTGGAAGCTTGACAATAATAAACCAGATGCTGCCCTGGATGCTTACCTTTCTTCAACGGCAGCTGCAGATATGGCGATGATGGTTACTGACCGCGCAGTACAGATCCTTGGCGGACATGGATACATAAGAGATCATCCTGTGGAAATGTGGATGCGGAATGGCCGCGGTTTTGCTTCTTTCACTGGCATGGCGATTGTTTAGGAGGTAGAGATGACGATAGAATTTGATTCTCCAAAACCTGTTGAACAGGCAAGGTTTTTACTGCAGACGGTTGCAGATAACATGATGCGTCCTGTCTCGAGGGATATGGACGAAAATGAGCACGAAATACCGTTCGGTTATATTGAGTTTATGCATTCTGCAATGAAGGCTATGGGAGTTGGCTCTGCTGGTTCCCTGAGTCCTGCGGAAGAAAAGAAAAATGAAGATCCGAATAAGCCAAAGCGGCCTTCGATTGCGTATCAAGTACTTGCTAATCAATTGGAGATACTATCCTGGGGTGATGTAGGCATGTATTTGATAACCCCGGGCGGAGGTCTCGGCGCGGCAGCTGTTCAGGCAGCTGGTTCTCCTGAGCAGCGTGAGAAATTCCTGGCACGGTTCAATGGTGAAAAACCGACTTTTGCTGCTATGTGTATGACGGAACCACAGGCTGGTTCAGATACATCTGCAATTCGAACCAGGGCTGTTCTGGATGAAAAATCGAATGAATGGGTGATCACTGGAGAAAAAATTTTTGTAACCGCCGGTGATAAATCCTTTAATGAACACCCGGAATTCGGCGTCGGATTTATAGTCGTGTGGGCATCCATCGATCCGGCTGCAGGCAGGGCAGGAATGCGCTCATTTGTTATTGAAGCCGGTACACCAGGAGTAAAAGTAACCAAGCTCGAACACAAAATGGGCATCCGTGTCAGTGATACTGCCTCAATTTCACTGGATTCAGTCCGTGTTCCTTTTGGAAATATCCTTGGAAGCCCGACGGTTGAGAAAAATACAACCGGTTTCAAGGGGGCGATGGCTACATTTGATGCAACACGGCCGCTCGTCGCCGCCACAGGAATCGGTGTGGCTCGAGCTGCGCTTGAGGAAGTTAAAAAAATGCTGTCAGAACAGGGCGTTGAGATCCGGTATGGCCTGCCTCGTCAAAAAATGACATCCATTGAGCGGGATGTGATCGATATGGAAATCATGGTTAAGTCATCCTGGTTGATGGTCCTAAAGGCTGTATGGATGGCAGACAATAAGCAGCCAAATGCCCTCGAATCTTCCATGAGCAAGGTCAGGTCTGGTGATATCGTAACAAAGGTTACCCAAAAAGCAGTGGAAATTCTTGGCCCGCTGGGTTATAGCAGGGAGTTCCTTCTGGAGAAATGGTTCAGGGATGCCAAAATCACAGATATTTATGAAGGAACCGGTCAAATAAATCGCCTGGTAGTAGCCAGGCAGATCCTCGGTTATTCCGGATCAGATTTACGCTGATATCCTGAAATTCAAACCTAATGGAAATAAGGAAAATTTGTGATTATAAGCACTAATAAAAATAGCCGGTATATGATACTCTCATTGGAGAGGTGAATTATGCCGGCTATTTTTGCTGAACAAATGCTCATACTATTTTTGATCCTGGCTTTGGGCTCCTGGCTGGGTTCATTTGCAATTAAGAAGATTTCCCTTGGTTCCGCCGGAGTTTTATTTGTTGGTCTTATATTTGGCCATTTTGGTTTAATTGTGCCAAAAATAATCATGGACCTGGGTTTGCTGCTTTTTGTTTATGCAGTTGGATTACAGGCAGGCATGCGTTTTTTTAGGTCCTTCCGCAGGCAGGGTATTCAATTCATTTTAATCGCTTTGGTAACCGTTGCTTTTGGCGGTTTGACAACAGCTTTGATAGCCTGGAGTTGGCATCTCCCTTTTGATATATCTGCAGGTCTTTTTTCAGGAGCATTGACCTGTACACCTGCATTAGCGGCTATTATTGACAGCGTCAACCGGCTTGGTTTGGGAAATAGCGCAGCCGTTTCAGCTGGTTATGGAATCGCTTATCCATTTTCCATGGTCGGAGTTGTACTCGTTGTCCAATTAATCCCAAAAATATTACACCGTGATTTGAAAGCTGAAGAAGCACGCTGGATGGAAGAACAGGCTATAGAACTTCCGGGAATTATAGCGAAACAATACCTGGTGACGAACCCAAATTTAGATAATTTACTCGTGAGTGATATTGATATTCATCGATTGAGCACAGTTAATATATCTCGGGTCAAAAGAGATAATAAGGTATTTGCTGCCACTCCCAAGACAAGGCTTCACTTGCAGGATATTGTGATGGTTGTGGGACAGGAAAAAGAAATTAATAAAATGTCGGTCCTGATCGGTGAGCCGATAGATGCCAGGATGGATGTAAACACAGATGTAAAAAGTATTGATGTTTATGTCAGTGAGCCATCCTTAACCGGGAAAAAATTACTTGATTTAAGATCGGAAGAGCACACGTCTGAACTCCAGTCACCTGAAGCTATC
>CAZBRI010000438.1:0-3067 GCA_964494055.1 uncultured Anaerolinea sp. | reverse complement strand
ACCCGGGTTTTGACCACGCCGGCAGGTACCCCGCGGTAGCGCAGCCCGATCGCCGCATTATCAAAAACGTTCATATCCAGCAGCAGCGGTTCCTGGAGCAGCAGCGAAAGCTTGCGCCGGTATTCCAGCAGCCCCAGGCTGGCAGCAGGCTGGCCGTTCCAAAAAAGCTCACCGCTCGAAGGTTTGAGCAGCCGCGCAATGGTTAGCAGCAGGCTGCTTTTACCGGTTCCATTGGGACCAAGCAGCGCCATGATCTCACCGCTGAAAACGGAGAGTGATTCGATATCCAGCACCTGCCGGTTATCGCGGAATAATTTAAGATTGCTGATCTCAAGGGTCGGCGGAGTGCTCATTTCGTCCCCCGCTGCTGTATCCACGTCAGGGCATAATTGATCAGGAGCGTGATCAGCAGCAGGAATGCGCCAAGGATCATGGCGCGTACAAACTCACCCTTGTTCGATTCGAGCACGATGGCAGTGGTCAGCACGCGCGTCTGACCCTTGATATTGCCGCCGACCATCATCGAAGCACCGACCTCGGAAATGACCGAGCCGAAACCGGCCATGATGGCAGCCAGGATCGGTAAACGCGATTCCCACCACAGGGTTAAAATCATCTGGGTGCCGGAGGCCCCCAGGCCCAGGAGCTGCAGCTGCAGGCGCGTATCAAGCTGCTGCAGGGCGGCGGCTGTCAGACCGGTCACCACCGGGAAGGCGATGATGGTTTGCGCGATGATGATGGCTGCCGGGCTGTAGATCAGCCTGAGATCACCCAGCGGGCCCGACCGCCAAAGGCTCATCGCCACCGCCAGCCCGACCACAACCGGCGGCAGCGCCATGCCGGTATTGATGACCGTCAGGATGAATGATCGCCCGGGGAATTTTTTTAACGCTAAAAATGTGCCGAAAGGCAACCCCAGTACCAGGCTGATGAGTGTGGCAGCCCCTGAGACTCTCAGTGATAATCTGGTAATTTCCCATACATCCGGATCGCTAAATAGCAGGGAGAAAATTTGCAGCATGTAGTTTCTTTATTCTATAAAATTGAGGATTATGGAAAAGACCTGTTTACCGGTTATCCAGCATACTATATATTCGATAAAATAACCGGGTGCCTCAAATCGATATTTGAGACACCCGGTAAATATAAAGCAGGTTAGTTCAAGCCAAGATCTGCATCTGTCTTACCCGCATCCGGGAAAAAGAGAGACTGACCATATTTATCCAATCCGAATTTGGCGATGACATCCTGGGTCGCCGGGTCCAGCAGGAATTTTTGGAAGGCCAGGGCACCTTCATAATTTACTTTCGGCCATTTATCCTGATTGACAGTGATGACATGGTACACATTCAGCAGGGTATTGCTGCCCTGAACCAGGATCACAAGCTGAAGCTTATCCTTGCTTGCCAGGTAAGTGGCGCGGTCTGTCAGCGTGTACGCACCTTTCTCTGATGCAATCGTCAAAGTAGCGCCCATGCCCTGACCCGTTTCAATGTACCAGGCCGGCTTGGCAGCTGCGGGATCAACCGCGGCTTTTTTCCAAAAATCGAGTTCCTTGGTGCTGGTACCAGATTTATCTGCACGGGCCGCAAACAACACTTTGGCAGGATCCGCATCACCGGCTTTGGCAATGGCGGCAAAAGCTGCAACAGGGTCCAGGCCCTTGATCTGCCCCGGATCTGATGCCGGACCGACAATCAGGAAGTCGTTGTGCATCACGAGGGAGCGATCCTTGCCCCAGCCGTCGGTCATAAACGTCTTCTCTGCGCTCGGAGAGTGGACCAGCAGAACATCAGCATTGCCTTCCTGCCCCATCTTGATGGCTGCCCCGGAACCCACGGCAATGGTCTGCACGGAGAAACCGGATTGCTGCTCAAATAATGGGACCAGAACATCCAGCAGACCCGAATCCTGGGTGGAGGTCGTGGTGGCAAGGATCATGTTGATATTGGCCGGGGCAGCCGGTGCTGCTGAGGGGGGAACGGCTGTTGGTTCTGCAGTCGGCGGAACCACGACCTCTGTCGGCGGTATCACTGCGGGTGCCGGGGCACAGGCAGAGATGATAACTGCCAGCGCCAGGAAAAGGGTGAGAATTGTGGTGCGTAAAGTGAATTTCATAAATATCTCCTGAAGATTTGATCGTGAGATCAATTTTAAGTTTTAGGTTTTACGGAAAACAACAAATTCAATTTTAAGAATCATATCAATTTCTAAACTAATACTCTTTTTCTTTAACACCTCGGTCATTTATGATAAATATTGATTCCCGGGCAGTAAAGGTTTGAGATTAAGCAGAACTTGTGAAAGAAATTCTTTATTCAAAAGTTGATAAAGCTGCATATTCTCTAAACTTTAAAAACCTGGGAGAACTTTTATAATTATTAGTTTATCATAAACACCCTTAACAAATAACAAAATTCCGGCATCCATTATTTATCCCCAAATCGAATGGATAGAGATACATGATCAAAAAGGCATAAAAATGAACGCCTTGCACCATTAAAAAAGTGCTCAGCCATCCCGTAATTTGTCATCGTTATCTTTTATCGTCCGGAAATCGCAGCCGTTACTTCCACCATTGGTTAGTTCTTGCTGAAGAGTGATAAGCCTGTTTGACAAGCCGCAGTATGAACAGTCAGCGGATTTTTGGACAATATTGAATATAAATTTCGTTTTTTTAAATTATTTCTGCCTGCAGCCGGCAATTAAAAAAACCGTACACATGTACCTGATGATGCCGATATTCAATCAACTTTGCCAGTGTGTTTTTGTTGACTTCCTGGCAGGATGGGGTATAATACCGTTCGCCTGTAATTTGGTCGACTAGCTCAATGGCAGAGCAACTGACTCTTAATCAGTGGGTTCCGGGTTCAAGTCCCGGGTCGATCACACGAAAACCACCAGATATGGTGGTTTTTTGTATTCCACACCTCTATCAGGGATGATATTCAAGTCCCGGGTCGATCATGGGAAAAACCCTTTTTTGAGGGATTTTTTTTCATTCCTGGGTTCCGCGTCCCCCTTAGGGATGATATTCAAGTCCCGGGTCGATCACAGAAGTCCGTCC
>CAZBRI010000437.1:0-3067 GCA_964494055.1 uncultured Anaerolinea sp. | reverse complement strand
AGGTTGAGCAATTTTCTGCTCAACCTTCCATGCTGATGAAAAATGTTTAGTACACGAGTGTCTTTTTGTCGGTACTGATCCGTTTGCGGAAAATGTAATAGGTCCAGCCCTGGTATGCCAGAACGATGGGAACAAAGATCAGTGCTACAACCGAAATGACTGACAGTGTGTATTGTGATGATGATGCGTTGTAAATTGTCAGGCTCCAATCCGGATTGGTGGTGGAGAACATGACATTCGGGAAAGACATACTGAAGAAAGTGATCTGGGTCAGGATAATGCTCAGCCCGACAAGTAAAAATGACCAGCCTTCCATTTTTTCTTTGATGAAATAACCGGCTGTCAATAACATTACAAGACCGCCGATCGGTATGACGCCTGGATTGATGATCCCGCGGTCCCAGAAACCCTCGATATAGGTGAATATGGCTAATATGATATAGAGTATGGATGTAAGCACCCATAATTTCATCGCCAGTTTATTCACACGTTCAGACAGTTTGCCTTCCAGCTTGAGTCCCAGGAAGTTGGCACCATGCAGCAGGAATATGGAAACAGTAGTTAACCCGCCCAGCAAACCGTACGGGTTGAGCAGGGTGAAAAGGTTGCCGGTAAACATACGGTTGGCATCGATCGGAACACCGCTGGCCAGGTTCGCAAAAGCAACTCCCAGGATCAGGGCAGGCAGAAATGAACCAACCGCGATCATCCAATCAAAGGTATTCCGCCACCTGGGTGATGGATCCTTCGAGCGGTATTCAAATGCGATACCGCGAATGATCAGGCCGATCAGCAGGATAAAGAGTGCTAGGTAGAAACCGCTGAACATGCTGGCATACCAGTGCGGGAAAGCCGCGAATGTTGCCCCGCCGGCGGTCAGAAGCCAGACTTCATTACCGTCCCAGACAGAACCGATAGAGTTGATGATGGCACGGCGTTCCTCGTCTTTTTTGCCAAGGAATGGAAGGAGCATACCGACACCAAAATCGAAACCTTCCAGGAAATAGAAACCGGTCCACAAGACACCGATCAGAACGTACCAGAGTATTTGTAAATATTCGTATGACATGATCTATACCTCCTCGCCTAATCCTGCGATCCGATGACAGCCGGGGCAGCGTCAACCGATTCATGCATGCTGGCCGATGGACCGGCGGCGGCATATTTTTTCATCAGGTAAATCATTGCAGCAGCCAGGGATCCATATACCAGGGTATAACCAACCAGGGATATCC
Organism: uncultured Anaerolinea sp.; assembly: GCA_964494055.1. GTDB lineage: Bacteria > Chloroflexota > Anaerolineae > Anaerolineales > Villigracilaceae > UBA5195. The sequence continues at coordinate 1,832 of CAZBRI010000437.1, read as the reverse complement.
ACAAATCGGCGACTGTCAGGTTGGGTGAGACGGCATCCTGTACCTTTAGTAGTCCGTACACAATCCAGGGCTGACGGCCCATTTCGGTCAGGATCCAGCCGCTGGCATTTGCCAGGTAAGGCAGGACCAGCACCCAGGGAACCCACTTCATCCATTTTGCTTTGGAAATATCTCCGCGGATATTGGCAAAAACGAAAAACGCAGAGATAAGCATCATCACAAACCCGAACGCCATCATGATACGGAATGTCCAATAAGTGACTACCATTAATGGGATGTAATCACCCGGACCGTATTCTTCAACAGCATTTTCCTGTAGTTCTTCAATGCCCTTGATTTCACAGGTGAAATTATTACACGCTAAAAAACTCATTGCATATGGAATGCGTATGGACCAAATTTCTTTTTTACCAGTTTCGTCGCCAATGGTCAGGAGTGAGAAAGAAGCTGGTTTTTCGGTCTTCCACAAGCCTTCCAGGGCAGCCAGTTTCATGGGTTGAGTTTTATCCATGAATTGACCCATGGCATGACCGGCAAAGAAGATCATCGCGCTGGCGAGAAAACCAACAATGGCTGCCATTTGAAATGAGCGTTTGAAAAACGCCAAATTGCTCTTCCGGGCAATGTGATAAGCGCTGACTGCCAGGATTAAAAAAGCAGCCATGGCTAAACCATCCGACAGAGTGTGCCAGAAGAATATCCAGCCTTTCTGGTTACCAATCAGTGCAAATATATTGACCAGTTCAAGACGTCCATTGGCAGCATTGATTACGAATGAATTTTTTGGCGGGGCCTGCATAAAGCCGTTGGCCAGCAGGATCCAGATGGCAGAAAGGTTCGAGCCGATGGCTGCCAGCCAGATGGAAGCTAGATGAACCCGCTTCGAGACTTTATCCTCACCGAATATCCAGATGCCAAGGAAAGTCGATTCAAGGAAGAATGCCGTCAGGGCTTCAATTGCAAGGGGTGCACCGAAAATATCACCCACATAACGGCTGTACTCGCTCCAGTTCATCCCGAATTGGAATTCCTGAACAATCCCTGTCACCACCCCGATTGAAAAATTGATAAGGAACAGCTTCCCCCAGAACTTTGTCATTTTGTGCCAGGTTTCATCATTGGTTTGGTAATAACGGGTTTGCATAAAAGCCACAAACCAGCCCATTCCCAGCGTCAGCGGTACAAACAACCAGTGATAGATTGTGGTCAGGGCAAATTGCAAACGAGAAAGTGCTGCTACATCCATAATTTATTCTCCGAATAAAATGAACGAATAATTTTCCAGGAAGTTCAAAAATGCTTGTCCAAACCTGGAACCGCAGTGGTGGTGGGAAAATATTGATAATTTAGGAAATCTCTCTCTCATCACTGGGGAAAATTGTAATCTGTTGACCGGATATTCAAGAGTCATTCAGCCCCGCTGATGCAAAATTGTTTATTCCAGGGATGCAGGGGAAGTTTGTAACCGGTCATCAGCCGAATAAACCAGGCTGAAAAGTGATGTTCAGGACTCTGTAAAGTCTGGATGAACAGACGTGACTACTTTCATTGTAAGTGTTTAATGTTGATTAGCGTTGTGAAATTAGTCACAACAAGTTTGTGATATGTGTAATAAATTATTCACTCATTTGCAAATATTATTAGGGTTTAAACAAACCAAGAAAATAAATGATTGGTTCTCAATTCACCCTGATTAGATATTGCAAACACTTATTTTTTTCTCCGGCTTGTTAAAATAATCACACTTCCCCTGCTTTACGTCTGCGGCGGTGATAGGCTGTTGCCAGCCCGCCAGTGGATGTTTCGCGGTAGAGGGATGGCAGGGCGTGGCC
>CAZBRI010000436.1:0-3079 GCA_964494055.1 uncultured Anaerolinea sp. | reverse complement strand
AGGCATTAGACTTGTTGTACCCCATATTGGTATCAACAACCATTTGAAAATCACTGTTTTCAGGTATTACAACTGCGCCATCCCAGTTTCGGCGATGGATCAAAGCTGCAGCATCAGGCTCATCGAACTGCAAAATGATGTGTTTTTCATTCAATAGCTGCAGCAGGACAGGAAGAAGCTTTGTCCAGGTTTGCCCGCGGGCTTGCAAAATCTTTTCCAGCAAAGGTTTGGCGATTCGGCCGAAATATTGCTTGTAATCCCATTCTCCTATAAAACCGGCAGGTGCGGGCTCTTTCGAAGTGCGCATATATTCGACAACATTATCGCTTGTGATCGGGTAGTCGACTTTTTCAACGGTCAGTGGTCCAAGGACTTTTAGCAGCTCTTCAACAGAATGATAATCGATGGCTATGATGCCGTCAGATGAAGCCGCCCTTGTATATGAATATAAATATTCAGCCAGCAATGCTGAACGGGGAAAATCGGTATACCAGTTGGCATCGCGGAAGACCAGCTTATCGATATTCATGAATTCAGTAAACTGCCAGGGGGGAGCAGGGTAAGGTTTGCTGAAATCATCCAGCAGCCCAGAATTCTCAAATTTTAGATTGATGAGATTACCATTCATAATGATGGCTGAGCCGCCGGCAGTGATGAAACCGCCGGTTGGCCGCAGTTCATCCTCATTCTGGATCAATATCAAATAGGTTTGCGGCCCAAAACTACCCACTCCGAGCAGCTTCGGTGCGGCTCGAACCATGGTCAGCGCATCTTTCATCGGGAATGCGCCAGGAATTGATTGGAATATGCGGTCGATCTTCGTTGTAATGACCTCTTTAATGTCAGGGGATAGTTTCTCCAGATCAATATTATCGCGTGCGGTTTGAGCGCTGGCGAGCGCTAGCTGTGCGTTCAACAGCTGCGGGCTGGCATCCTGAAACTGCATCATCATTTCGATCACGTCCAGGCTTTTATTGTTATCCAGTGTCGTTTGAATGGAAGGTGAGACAGCGGTTAATCCTTCATCGGCGGCAGTGAGGAGATTTTGAGCTAGCGAAAGCACGTGCCCCGCCTGGCTGATGTCTCCGCCGTAACGAGGTATCCATCCAGAGTAAACTGTCAGCCACAGGTAGGGTGAGACATCAGCCTCGAATGAATCGATCTCAAGGCGCAGGGCATGGACCCGGGTGGTAATTTCCGGGATCTGAACCAGGGACAGGTTTGGGCTGAGAACATCAGCCAGATGAGCTGCATCTGTCTTAATGACTAATGCTTGCTTGTAAAGCTCATGTGCTTTCAGGCCAAGCACGGTTATTGCCGCAGTAAGGATGATCAGCAGGGAAATGCTGAAAACCAGAAAAGGCTTCCGGGATTTTTTTGTTTTGACATTTGTTTGCCGGAATTCAAGGATCAGCATTTGGGTGAGCTGTTCCAATCCCTTTTTATGCCAATCACTCAGGGTACTGTTTGGAGCTGGTTCTTTTTCATTCCCGGCAAAGCGGTATTTTTCACGATCAACCGGGGAAACTTCGGTCTTATTGCCAAAAACAAGCAATAAAATCGAATCGTCCATGGTTTCCCATGCATCCCGCTGGCTGCCTGGAGGGAACGAATGCAGGATGGCCGGGGCGAAATACATGGAGGCTAACAGCCCAAAGACGCCCCAGCGTGTATCCAGCCTCTTGCCCTGCTGAGGCTGGCTGGATGGGACCATCCTGCGGAAGACTTTACTCACGAAGGCAGCGAGTTGTGCACCGGTTGAATCATCATTTTTATTGCCAAACCTGGCAGCCCATGGATGTTCGTTCAGAAGCCAGGGTTCCTGCAGGTGAGTCAAAATTAATTTCAATAACTCGGTATCAGGGATATTTAAATATTCCATTTGATCCTTAGGGGATGGTGTTATCGGGTGCAATTCCTGGTGATTTAGGCAATCCGTAATCAATCCGTAATGGAAAAAAAATTTACAGTTTTATAATTATGATCAGTAACTAATTCTTGTTATATGAATATGTTCAGTGTTTTTCTAGGAGACGGGTAATGAAACAACTTTCAAGATTTTTAATAGCATCCGCCCTGGTGATCATCATGGTTATGACTGCCAACCAGGTATGGGCTTCGCCAAAATTTGCGGGAAGTGTTCCGACCAGCCCGCCGGCAGCAACTAATGTGCCTCTGCCTACCCCTAACCCGCTTGTTCCAACAGTAGCTCCCACTACTATTCCAGCAGGGATTCCTGTTACAGGAAGTAAGGCGGAACCGGTCAATATGGGTACCGCGATTTTTACAGCTGAAGATCCATATGCATTAATTACAGTCACAAAGCAGATTGATGAGGTACTAAAAACATTAGTACCTCCTGTTGGTGAAAAATTCTTGAGCGATGTCTTCAAACTCGAGACGATCCCTGCAGACACCCCTGTTGAAATTTGCTATGCTTATACTCCGGACATGGAAGCGCAGGAAGCACAGATTAAAAAGTTGAACCAGGAAGTTACCCCGAATGTGTGGGTTGTTGTTCCGGAACAGAGAATTTTTGACGGGAAGATCTGCGTGACGGTTACACAGGGTTACCTGTCATTGACAGGCAAGTAATAATCAATTAAAAAATAACTACCGGGAGAGTGAATTCTCCCGGTATTTTTTTACCCCTGTCATGATATTGATACTGATCATCCTCATTTTGGGGATTTGTTATGGTTTTACGATCGCCCCGGACCTGACCTGGGCACATTTCAGCGCGGATGGGGGGGATTTGATCTCCGCGCTTGTCAGCGGGGGGGTACCGCACCCGGCGGGTTATCCGTTATATATGCTCCTCAGCCGGCCATTCCTGGAAATACCATACGGGTCACCGGCATTCCGCACAAACTTATTTTCGGCGGCAGTCACCATCCTGGCGGTGTGCATCCTTTTTTACACTATCCAACAGATATTTGCTGATATACCGTGGAGCAGGTTTGCAGCTTTTGTTTCTGCGCTGATATTCGGGCTGATCCCCTTTACCTGGGGGCAGGCGCTGGTGACAGAGGTGTATGCCCTGCAAGGCTTGATGCTGGTGTTATGTTTGTCCGCATGG
>CAZBRI010000435.1:0-3097 GCA_964494055.1 uncultured Anaerolinea sp. | reverse complement strand
AGATAGCTTCAGGTGACTGGAGTTCAGACGTGTGCTCTTCCGATCTGTTCGGTTTGTTGGGATTGATACAGGACCAGTAGAACTGGTTTGAGAAAAACTACCAGCTCCCGGGGTATTTCGATAGAATGGATCATATCTCCCCCACCACATTGGCATTAGGACTGGACCAGTGAAAGTACGCCGCGTTCTATCCTCATATTCATGATCCAACATCGTCCACTCCATTGATTCATCAAATATTTGACTTTTTATTTCAGGCGTTCCAGCTGCTTCAATTTGCTGCCAGGCTTTGTCATTGATCGATTTATAATAATCAAGCGTTTCTTTCCGGTTAAAACCCTTCATTTTCTCAGTAACAATTTTTACTAAATTAATAATAAGCGCCTGCAGGCTTTTCCGTCTTTCCCGATCCACTTTTACCATTGCAGTAATAAATTCATTTTCATAAGTTTGAAGATTCAAAGGGGTTGGTGAAATTAATTCAACTGTCAGCGGTTCATTTTTCACAACCTGGAGTGCCCCTTTTTTAATTGTACTGAAGAGAAGCATTGTCATGACTTTTTCGAGGGGAAGACCCATTAATATTGCCGCTTCTACCGCCGTCAAACCACGCTTGATTCCATGACCTTCAATAGAAATCGTAGGTTTAATATATTGTAATTTTCGTTTTCTATCATTAATCGCACTAAGTGCAGGGATTCCAAAGAAAAATAATCCGAAGCAGCAAAATGGTAGATATCCAGCGATTGAGGTAAAAAATTCATCAATGTAATCGCCTAGCGATTTCGTAATGATCGCTCCGGCTGGAATATACGTTTTTGGAAAAGAAGCTCCAAAAGTATACTGAGTTGATCCATTCGCATCACCGCTTTGCCATGTGTAAGTTATCCTGCCATCGTTATCAACACCGATTTTGGGTTCAGAAGCACCCGGCCATCCGCTTTGTGCGTTATGGTACCTGGGTTCTTCAGGCTTGACACCGGTAGGTAAATGGAAAATAACTGACATGTTTGTGTTGCCGTGTACAAAGCTTGATCCAAAAAAAGTAGGAGAAAACTCACTGCTGGCATAATTTTGATCATTTTGATCAGGATAATACATGTGTGTGATTGTTCCTACTTTTACATTTACAGTTCCAGTATTGCTGATGGAATGATTTCCAAGAGCGATGCCAACCCCGCTTCCGGACCCCTGGTAATCAGTTGTAACACTGGCAGGATTACCATCTACGTAGGCTGTTATTGAAGAAATTTCATAATAATCGTTCGGCAGTCCTAAATCAACAAAATCAATTACATGTGCACCATTATCGTTGATAAATGTAAATTGATAATCAAGGGATATAGAGCCATTTTTATTCAAGTATACATTTACTATTTCTTTTGATAACTGAAATGAATAATTTGCCTGGGCTGAAACTGATCCGGTTACTGAAAATAGTAATAATAAACAAACAAATAAACTAAGTATGCGGGATTTCATTCAAGCCTCCAAAATCATCTACCATTTAGGTTCTTCTGTTAACTGGTATGTTGCCTGGCAATAAGGACAGGTTACAACCGGTGCCCCAGCCATCATCTTGATGTCATTTGAAGTTATTGCGCCCCCGCAAGAATTGCATTTAATTTGAGTCACTTTTGTGTCCGCAGGCAAATCAATTTTTAATACAGTTTCGCCTGATGATTCTGAGTTTTCAGTAGTATTTTTTGTTCCGAAATAAAAGAGTCCTACCCCGGAAAGTATGAAAAACACTCCAAATACCAGGAATCCTATTCCGAACGAAAGCCAGGATGAGTTTCCGGTAGATGAAGTTGACCCTATGATGCTTAGCGCACCATATCCTGCTGAACACAGTCCAATAAAAAATAAAATGCCCGCAAGAATATACAAAATTGTTCTTCTCATTATCAACTCCAGGAATCTTTCATATGAATAAGTTTAGCACGTTGATGGATGCTAAACAAACGAGAAATGTCTTTTTATAATTACGAACCAGTATTGAAATAATAGCAGCTGAAGTCTGAATAATGATTTTGTAATAATGGTGTTTCATGAAGGAAATTAATTCCGGGAAAAATAAGGTTACAATTATTAATTCTTTCTTCATCTGATAAAATTTTATACTATATTTATTAATTATTGAAGTATCGCATCGGAGCAAAACATGAATATAAAAGACCAATACCTTCGCTGGAAAAATACTACATATAAAAAATCTATCGAGAAATTTCCAGAGAGGAAAATTGCCTTTAAGACTGATTCAGATATTGAGATACCTGCAGCAGCTCTTCCAGATGAAGCAACATCTTCATTTGAAGAACAGATTGGATTTCCTGGCGAATTTCCATTTACCAGGGGTGTTCAACCAACAATGTACAGAAGCAGATTATGGACAATGCGGCAGTATGCCGGTTTCTCAACGGCTGAAGAATCTAATCGCCGTTATCGATTCCTGCTTCAGGCAGGCCAAACCGGTTTATCTGTGGCGTTTGATCTTCCAACCCAGATTGGATATGATGCTGATGACCCAATGGCGCTTGGTGAAGTGGGAAAGGTAGGTGTTTCCATTTCATCCATCGAATTAAATCCCTACTATGGCTCAATCAAGTACAAAAACATCCGAACCGTAGCCTGATCAAAATTTCCTTATGCCATTCATTATTCAATAGATGAAAGTCGGGATGTCGTTATTATTGCTGCCGTTTTTCATTTGCATCGAAATCCATTTTGGGACAGGGATGATGCCTAGTAATTTATTTACTCCTCAACGTTTTATAAATCTTTATTGCACTCAGCAGTAAGGCTATAAAAAGAACCAACCCAACCAAACCCCACACCAGACTGATACTTTGTTTAACGACCACCAACATCACGATGGCTATTAAAAAGATGGTAGCCACTTCATTCCACAAGCGCAGTTGTTGCGAAGTGTATTTAAAAATGCCCTCTACCTGTTGTTTCAGAATAAGATGGAGGGAGTAATGGTAGACATATAAAAACACCACAAAAATTAATTTTATCAATAACCACCTTCCTTCTTCCTCAAAAACAAGGACATTCCAGCCGCCCATAAAAAGGATTAGTGGGCCAAAAATGA
>CAZBRI010000434.1:0-3103 GCA_964494055.1 uncultured Anaerolinea sp. | reverse complement strand
AGGCTTCAAGCTGGTGACTGTACAGCAAATTTATTCCATTCCCCGACAACGCATCTTTAATTTCAACCGGTAAATCAGCTGGAATTGGAAGCCTGACTGCGGGCCTGGCTGGAATGGTTTTCCATGTTGATATATTCGGCCCTGTTTTTGGATCACTTTCCCATTTACTGAGAAGTTCAGACAAACCCATTGATTTCATCCTCTAAAATTAATAATCTCAATTAAATTGTAACGTATTTATGAATGCAATTTTGAATACTTAACGACAAACTATTTGAGATGAACATCCTGCCAATGTATAATCTAGTTTATGAAGAAACCGATCATCAGGCAATTGGCACCCAATGTTATCCGTATTACACATCTCGAAACTGGTCAATCCGAGCCTGTAAACCGCCCGTGGTTTGAAGATGTGATGCTTGATCAACCTCATCTTGAACAATCAACACCGGTGATAGAAGCAAACGTCACCAACCAATTGATCTGTATCAATAATCCAAAAGGTGAATCTTTTTTTGCTGAAATAAATGAACCCGTATCAGGTATCAGAAAAAACAAGCCGTTTTTTTACTTTGACATCCCTCAAACCGCAATTTACGCAGGTTTTCACAAGGTAAGGAATGGGATCAAAATATCGATCAAGAAAAATGCGGATGAATCATTCTTTGGCTGGGGTGAATGGTTTAATGCATTTGAAAGAAGCAGCGGAAAAATCAAACTTGACAATCGTAATGCTCTATTTGGCGAACAAAACCGCCTGACTTATTCCGGAATCCCATTTTTTATCAGTTCTGAAGGATATGGATTTTTATTACTAAACTCATTCCGGTCAAGCTGGACCATTCAGAATGAAAAGATGATCATCGAAGCAGACGGCCCGGGTGCGGATTAAATCGTAATATACGGTCCTTCATACAAGGAAATTATCGGAACTTATACACAGATTACAGGACGGCCGCCATTGATTCCGCGCTGGGGATTTGGTTTGTGGGTGACCGGTTACCCGCAGGAAAACCAGGAGACTGCTGCTGCCCACGTCGAAAAACATCGGGCTGAACAAATCCCACTGGATGCCGTCATACTTGATTATCACTGGGAAGAACATTTTCATAACTTTAAATGGCGGGAGAAACTGATACCGCAGCCCGATAAATTAATCTCGGATCTGAAATCACAGGGGGTCCGGCTCGGGCTGATTTTGACCTCTTATCTAAATACGCATAACAGGCCTCTGCAAAAATGGCTGCTGAATACATTCGGCAATAATGTCACCCCCGGGCTTGAGGCTGATGATGAGCGCGCCCTGGATGAATTCTATGAGGCGAAAACAAAGGGATACCTGGCCCATGAAAATGTGCGCTGGTGGTTTGGAAAAGGCGGGATGATCGATTTTACAAATCCGGGTGCCGTAACCTGGTGGCAGGACAAACTGAAGCCGCTGTTTGAAGCAGGCATTTCGTTTATCAAAAATGATGACGGGGAAGACCTGCCGGATGATGCAGTCACTTTTAACGGCATGAATGGACAGGAAAACCACAATAATTATGGCTTTTATTATGGAAAAGCCACCTATGAAATTGACCTAATGCAGGACAATACAAATTCTGCAGACCCGGAAAAAAATATTAAACCCAGGAATATCATTTATGCGAGATCTGCCTGGGTTGGTTCGCAGCGGTACCCGGCATTATTTATGGGTGACCAGGAAGCAAATTTTGAAGGGATCCGGCGCGGGATTCGGGCTGGACTCAACCTGGCGATGGGCGGTTTCTCGTATTGGACAGCAGATGTATTCGGGTTATCGGGCAAAACCACACCAGAAACACACATGCGCTATGCACAGTGGGCATTGCTAAGCCCTGTCGCCCGGTATTTCTTCCGGCCTGCGGTCATAGATGATACGCGATACCCATGGTCCCATAAGCTGGAAGTTGAAAAGAATTTCCGGAAATACACCGAATTACGGCTGCGCCTGCTGCCTTACTTTGCTAATCTCGGCCTGGAAAGTTACCTGACAGGCGTGCCAATCATGCGTCCTTTGATCCTGGAATTTGAAAAAGATGACCGGCTGAGGAAAGTTGATGACCAGATCATGCTTGGACCGGGATTGATGATTTGCCCGGTAACAACACAGGGTGCGCTGAAACGAAGGATTGTTCTTCCTGCAGGTCGCTGGTTCGACTTCTTTTCAGACCAATGCTGGGAAGGACCAGCTGAGATCGAATACGATGCCCCGATGAATCACCTGCCTCTGCTGGTTAAAAGCGGCAGCATCATCCCGATGGGAAATGTACTGCAGCACATCCCGGCAGATCACCAATTTGAGGATCTTGAATTACACTTTTGGCCGTCCTTCCAGGCAGAATACCTTTTCTTTGAAGAAGATGGTTGTTCGACAGCCTATAGATTTAGCGGGTATTCAAAAAGCAGGATTGTGATCAATGAAGATGCTGAAAAAATCAAAATCACAATTTTTCCAGTTGAAGGCAAATTTGAAGGACAAAAAGCACATAGAGAGTTGTCCCTGTTCTTACATAATCTAGATGAAAGTAAAGTAAAATCAATTTTCGCTGGAAGTGCTGGGATACCTTATCAAAATGAACAAAAATCGCTTAAATTCTCAGCAGGGTATGAAATTTTTACCGGAATAGAAATTATTACTCACTTACTTAAAGGAGATGATCAATGAATTTCCTTAAAATTATGGTTTTATATTTAATCGTATTATTGTTAATATCTTCCTGCAACTTACCGAGCCGCCCGACGTCTGTTCCCGGTATTGACCAGGCAGCAGCCGGGACAATCGTAGCTGCGACGCTGCAGGCATTAATTACACCGACTTCAGCTTTTACGGAAAGCATCATTAATACACCTGTACCGGCCGTTATCGCTGCATCCCCAACAAGTCAGCTGACAGAAACACCGACAGTGACCATTACCCCAACCTATTCGGTCCCGATGTTCAGCTTTACAGAGAACACAAACTGCCGGCAGGGACCTGGAACACAATTCAGCATTATTTCCTTGATTCGGGCCGGCCAGCAGGTTGAAGGAGTGGGTGTTCAGGGAAAGTATTGGATCGTAAAGGATCCAAGAGGCAAAG
>CAZBRI010000433.1:0-3109 GCA_964494055.1 uncultured Anaerolinea sp. | reverse complement strand
AGGCGGCAGGGGTACATCCGGCGGGTAGCCGGCGAGTTCCGGGTTGAGAGCCAGCAGATCAGCCAGGGGAATTCCGCTGGAAGCCGAGATACCTGCCAGGGTCGGAAGGGTTGATGAGGCAGGTCCGGCAATGTGTTCCACGGTAACACCTTCATCACTTTGCGGGTTGACATCTACAAATACGATCGAAGAATCAAAAGCACTGCCCCGCACGGGGTACGCACGGGCGGTCAGCAGGTGCCTTCCGGCGCTGGACGGGATCCACGGAAAAGCCGCAGCAAGCTGTTTTTCTGCCGGGTTCAGGCTGGCTGGCTGGACCCAGATCAGGGCTCCGTCAGAATATATTTCCAGCCGGGTGACCCCTGATGTGTCTTCCGCCAGTGCACTGAGCACAATAGGCTGGCCCGCCTGGGCGGTACTGCCGTTTTCGGGTGAGATGATCGATATACGGGAGGGAGAATGAGGCGGGCTGCTGAGCAGGATATATGCACCGGCTCCGATAATGATCAACAGTAAGAATAACAGGACAACCAGAATAAAAATCAGGCAGCCATTTTTCTTCTGGTTTTGCTGAGAGCGGGCAGATATTTGATTTTGCATAATAGCCTCGGCCATTGTGAAGGGAAGGGATTTGATTAATTTTACACTACTGCCTTAACATGCAGCTTTCAATAAACTTACAGTTCATTAATGTAAAATTAATGTCATCATCCCTGTCACCTATCAGTTAATTAACCTACTTTTCATAACCGGAATTATCTGCTACATTATTTCCGGCGGGGCTTTTATTTCGCGCAAAGCAGCAAAGTACGCGGAGAACTGAATTTTTTCCCAATTCTGTGCTGCTTATTGTTATATTTTCTTGCTTATTGGAGTTGGATTTGGTTTGTTGTCCCATCATCTGTTGATTCCATAAGCATTGCCGGCTGATAAAGCCTGTGCCTTACCCCGCAGGCGGCTTTTTTTGCTATGCTATTCAGCCAAAAATAGCCGTAAAAAAAGCCCTGGCTTTATTCTCATCCATCCGTGGCGGCTCAATACCGTTTACTGACCTGCAAACCCTGTGCACTGCCCCGCATGTGGATATTTTGCGGGATGTTCTTCCCGCAAAATATCCACAAAAAAAATATTATTTTATTTCCGGAGGAATCATGCTTCCAGCCATCCCTGTACCCGTTTTTGAACAGATCGCCGTTGTGATCATATTTGCATTTCTGCTTGGCGGCATGGGCGGACTGCTTATCCGTCTCTTCACCCGCTCCATCGCCGAGGTGAATGCCCATTATGCCAACCTGATCAAGGAAAGCAACCAGCAGTGGCAAAATTATTTTGATGCCCGTGCCGAAAGCAGCTCGCTGCTTAACCAGCAGGTATTGGAACGGCTCCAGGTTCTGGCCACAGTACTGGAAAGGCTGAGCGCTTCATTCCATCTGCATGACCTGCTCGAAAGGCAGTTGTTGGACCAGCTGTTCAAAGCCTCCGGCAGAGGCTCAACCGGGGGTACCTAAATGAAAAATGCCATAATTGTTGAAGCAGGCACAGAAAAGAAGCAAGCGCAATGCGGACAGATGCCCCTGCTGAATGATGCCGGATTTCCCCTGCCGGGCGGACTGCATGCCCGGCAGGCTCTGTTGGATTACCTGCAGATGGGTCCCGGGCGGAAATTGGAAAGCCTGCTCTCCCGCTACCAGTCCCTGGAGACTGCCCCCACACGGCGGCGCAGCACCCTGCTGTCGTGGTCAGAACGCTTCGATTGGCAGACACGCGCGGCAGAATATGATGCAGACCAGGCAGCAGCCGTGGAGCAGGAGAAACGTCAGCGTGTGCAGATTGCACTTGAGGACGGCCTGGCACTCAGCAGCGAGAGGGTGATGCGCCTTAAAAAGCTATATCTGCGCCTGGAAGGCTGGCTGGAGAGCTCCTGGCAGGGTTTACCCGTCTTTGAAGAGAATGCCTTCAGCTCAAAAGAAGGGGCGCAATTGCTCAGGTTCATCGACCGCCTGCTGGTGCATATGCGCGGAATCCTGGATGACCTGGCTGCCGAAACCGGCGGGAGAAGCCGGCTGCCCGTTTCCTTATCAGATGAACGGTCAGCTGGATAAGAAGATAACACTCCCCGGCCGGATCTCTCCCGTCTTTCTGCCGATGAAAAGAGACAATTCTGGCTGCTGCTTAAAAGCCACCCCGCCTGTGCCTGGAACAGCAGGCACGACCCAGCACGCCCTGCCCGGGATATTTTTATGACTCCAAACTCAAATTTCCAACAAAAATCGCGTTCACAATCGGGGCTCATCAGCCTGGTGGAATACGAAGCCGAACTGTGCGCCGGCAGCCTGCATACCTTCGTCTGCCTGGCCTGGCACCTGGTGGAACCGCATACCCCCTTCCAGGATAATTGGCACATCGGGCTGATCTGTGAATACCTGCAGGCGGTCACAAATCTTGAGATCAACAACCTGTTGATCAACGTCCCGCCGCGGCACATGAAGAGCCTGCTGGTCTCGGTCTTCTGGCCGGCCTGGAGCTGGATCCGCTCCCCGCACCTGCGCTGGCTGACAGGTTCCTACGCCATGCCCCTGGCCGTGCGGGATGCACTCAAGAGCCGGCGAATTTTGCAGAGTGCCTGGTACCGGCAGCACTTTGGGCGGTCATTCCATTTATCCGGTTATCAGAACCTGAAGGGGCGCTACGAAAATGATCACACCGGTTACCGGCTGGCTTACAGCTTCAACAGCGCTGTCACCGGTGAAGGGGCGGATGTGCTGGTGGTGGATGACCCGCTCAAGGCACAGGATGCCGATAACCCGCAACAGCGCGAGCGGGTCAACGAGATCTATGACAACACCCTCAGCACACGCGCCAACGACCCGCAGGCAGCCCGGCGCGTGATCATCATGCAGCGTCTGCACGAGAATGATCTCTCAGGGCACCTGCTGGCAAAAATGGGGACAAGCGGCAGCCCTGTTTACGAACACCTGTGCCTGCCGACCGAGTACAGCCCCAGGCGCTTCCAGCCGTTCCATGGAAAAGGCGATCCGCGTACAGAAGCTGGCGAACAGATCGGACGAGCACACGTCTGAACTCCAGTCACCTGAAGCTATCTCGTATG
>CAZBRI010000432.1:0-3111 GCA_964494055.1 uncultured Anaerolinea sp. | reverse complement strand
TCAACTGATATTTACATTCCGGAAGCCGGAGCGGCACTGCTCAAACAGCAGAAATTAACCGCTGAACAAAGCGCATACCTGGACACACACACGGTTAAGCTTACAGCAGGCGGTGCTGAAGCTGCCCCAATAATTGAAACAGCACCTGCAACAGAAGCTTTGCCTGTTCCTGAAACAACAGCTGTTATTAATACTGAACGCATTATTAAAGGTAAAACAACCTTTGGAGAAATACTTGGATGGGGTCTTTCACAGACGAGCATCGAGTTAGTCCTTGGTAAACCGCTGCCAGTGGATCAAACAACAACTCTCAAAGATTTCTGTTCCGCTAACAGCCTGGACTTTGAAACCATCAAACCTGCGCTTCAGGCAGACGTTGATAAGCTAAAATAAATTAATTTGATTTTCAAAATGAACAGCCTGGTATTCAACTGCCAGGCTGTTTTTTTACTAGATTTTATAATAATGGCCGGGAAACAATACTGGTTTTCGGAGTTTTCTAAAATTATTAAAAACAAATGATACGAAATTAGCGATCTTGATTATGCCGGGTATTGATATTTGCTCTTATGTTATTCTTCTTGAAGGTTATAATCTCAATGGATATAAATATTCAAAATATATTAATCATAAACATCTTTAAAAATTTCAGTCAAGAATCCTCCCATGCAAATTAAATTCCCATTTTCTGAGTCCAATTCCCTGGCAGGCCGGTATCTGTTAAACAATCAGCCGAGAAAAATGATCCTGGAAGCGAGGATAGAGACTACGCATGCGCTGGAAGTGCAAAGGCGGGGGTATTATACAAAGCCGGAGCTGATGGATGTTCTGTACTGGAAAGTACCGAATATGCGGGATATTGCGGAATGTAATGATGAACAAGATATTATTTCTATTACCAGGGACGCACTATCGACACAGGATGAGGCTAAAAAGATAAAAAAACTTGTTCAGCTGCAAGGGGTCAGCTGGCTCTCGGCATCGGTGCTGCTGCATTTTGGGTCAAAAGTACCCTGCCCCATCCTGGACAGGAGATGCTGCTGGTCGGCCGGGTATGAATACACAGGAAAATTTGATCCAGCGGACTGGCTTGAGTATGTGAAGATATGCCGGATATATTCAGCTGAGGCCAGGGTGAGCATGAGGACACTGGACAGGGCTCTGCTTCAGTTCGCGAGGGAGAACAAAGGGAAATAATAATTCTTTCCCTGCGGCACAGATCACAGGGCGGAGAAAATTACACCCAAATTCAACCCTGACATTACAGTTTAATCTGCTTACAATAGAACATATAATCTATTCCGGGAGATCAATATGTTCAAAACACTCATTTCGGAACATCAGAAAGTGGTTAATTTTTTCTACACGAATGATGATGTTTTTTCTTACCAGGGACAATCTGTTTCAGTAAAATGTGCGTTTACGGGGATCGCGAGAGCGGCGGATTCTGTCATCCGTGAGGATTACCCGGTGAGCGTTTCTGAAAGATATCAATTTGAAGATATTGATCACGAAATCGGACTAACCATGTTTATGCTGCTGGCAGCCATAGGCATTTTTGATCACTCAGTGGAGATATTTTTGAACAATATGAGGAATTACCTGGGCAGGGTTTCAGATTGCGAAATTGAATTGAGCGGAAATTTCTCAGACGAGAATCTGCAGGGAATGGATAAGGCCATTTCAAGAGCCGGTGAACAAATCGCTGCAGCCCTTAGGGAAGATCCTAACAGTATCGCCTTTGCAATGAAGGTGGCAAATGCAATTGGTTCGTTTGATTGGAGCGGAGACAGGCTGGATAGGGCGATACAAAAGCTGCAGGAGCACTGTAAATATTTACGCAGCCAGCATGGAATAATGCAATGCTAATTTTCTTACTTCCGAGCAGATAAGCAGAACCGTTATGTATTATTTTCCTGAAGTACAATCAGACAAAATAATTTTACCCACATATTGATAAAATAAGGATTTTAATCATGAAATTATTGGAAAACAAATGGGCTTTGATCACTGGTTCCAGCAGGGGTGTCGGGCAGCAAATCGCGCTCGGCCTGGCTGAGCGAAAATGCAATATTATTTTGCACGGAAGATCAATCGACCATAACCGTGAGACTGAAAAACTATTAAGGAAATTTGATGTTCAAGTACACCTGGCAGACGGTGACCTGGGAAATGCGAAGGGTGTGGAACAGCTGATCAAATCTGTCAGCAGTTGTGCAAACCGGGTGGATATTCTTTACAATAATGCAGCCGTGCAAAATGAGTGGAAACCGATATGGGAGATCAGCATTGATGAATGGCTGGCATCCTTCCAGGTGAACCTGTTTGCAATGATCTCGCTTTGTAATGCATTTGCTCCCGGGATGAAAGAGCGAGGTTATGGCAGGATCATCAATTTGACTTCAGGCATTAAGGATATTCCTCAACTAGCTCCTTACAGCGTATCCAAGGCTGCGGTGGATAAATATACGCGCGACCTGGCGGCTGAATTGGCCGGATCAAATGTGCTGGTAAATACACTGGATCCGGGTTGGCTGAAAACGGACATGGGCGGGCCAAATGCGGATAACTCTGTCGAGACGGTGCTGCCTGGAGCGCTTGTGCCTGCCCTTCTGCCTGATAACGGGCCGAGCGGGAGGTTCTATGCTGCGCAGGATTACAGTATGCTGGAAGCTTGAATAATCGGGATTATTCAAGCGTTTTTTCCGGAGTAAAGAAAATAATATTTTTTTGTGGAATTTTTTGCGCAAAGAGCATGCGCAAAAAATTCCACTTGCGGGGAGAGCCAATGTGAAGGTGGTTTTAAAGAGGATTTGATGATCTAAGATGAAGGTTGTTACAAATAAGCAGATATTTTTTCTTTGGTCATTTTTTTAATAA
Organism: uncultured Anaerolinea sp.; assembly: GCA_964494055.1. Taxonomy (GTDB): domain Bacteria; phylum Chloroflexota; class Anaerolineae; order Anaerolineales; family Villigracilaceae; genus UBA5195. The sequence continues at coordinate 231 of CAZBRI010000432.1, read as the reverse complement.
TGAGGATTTCCGTACTTATCAGTCAACAATGAATAATAAAGTTAGTGTTTTTTTGGTTATTTTAAGCAAAGAACATGGGCAATATAATACACATGCGGGGAGAGCCAATTTGAAGGTGGTTTTGAAGAGGATTTGATGAACAAAGAAGAAGGTTGTTACAAATAAGCATTTGGTACATTTTTGTTGTCAGAATTCTATAACTGTAGATAATTTTGGGCCGAATCAGTCAAC
>CAZBRI010000431.1:0-3122 GCA_964494055.1 uncultured Anaerolinea sp. | reverse complement strand
ACACGGCTCTGAACACTCTTTCCCTACACGACGCTCTTCCGATCTCTGCGTAAAGCCTGGTAATACATGCTGTCAACTTTAACGGTCTTATAGGTGGGATCAGTTTTCCGGAGAGTATCAAGGGATCCCATCAAACCTGTCCAGTCCTTCGCGTCGAGCTGCTGCTGAGCCTGGGCAAAAATTGCTTCCTGGCTTCGCATATCAGGTGTCGGAGTCAGGGTTGGTGTTGCGCTGGGAACAGGCGACGGCGTGATGGCCTGGAGTACAAGCAGTTCAGCCAGCTTTTCTGCTGCGCCGGGAAAATTAACATCCTGCTGCAAAATAAATTCGATTCGCTGCCTGGCAACAGTGTATCGCTGGGCATCCATATCCTGCTGGACTAATGCAAATTGTTCACCAAGCTGTTGTGACACCAGAGTACTTTGAGCCCCCTGTCTTTCCATTACGCCTTTGCCATAACCAGAGAGGCTTCCAAGGATCAATGCAATTACGATTACCAGAATACCGAACCAGAAGCCTGATGCCTTTTTTGAAGGTTTATTGCTTGCTGGGGTTTCTACCGGTAACTGGGGTGCAGTTTCAGAGAGGGATTCCGTAGATGGATTTGAAATATTTGTTGGTTGAGTTTCATTCGTCATGGTAATAATTATACCTTATGCTTATAGTCTGAATAGCAGAATGGCTTCTGACCGCACGATAAAAAGAGCTGTCAATCCACCGGCTGCCATGCCGATTAATGATGTTAGATAGCCCGGTCCTGGCAGGTAAACAGCTAATAAGTATGCTAAGCTGCCTGTAACCAGGGCAGCGGCTAAACCTTTCCCAACGGGGGCAATTAAATTTATTTTACAGGGAACCCTTTTTTGAAGCAGGCCGAGAAATAATAAAGCTTCGGCTAATAATGAAATCTCTCCAAAAGCAATTACGGGGGTTCCATATGATGGAAAAAGCGTCACTCCAATAAAACAAATCGATCCGTAGATCACCAGCCGGGCAATTATGCCTATCAAAGGAATGAATGGTTCTTTCCTGGCATAAAAAGCCCTGGCAAGTGTCTCCTGCATCACATATCCAGCAAGGGTGAAAAGGTATATTCTGGAAGTTAGAGTGAGCAAAGCTGTACCTGCCTCATCAAAATGAAAAGCAGCTTGTATCAGTGGATGTATTCCGGCCGCCATAACAGCTGCAGCCGGGATGGTTAATGAGAGCATCACACGCAGGGCCTTTTCAATCGTCATCGAGAAAGAGTCCCAGTCTCCCTTTGAAGCAAATTCAGCAAGCGATGGCAGTAAGGCAGTAGCTATGGCTGTCCCAAACAATGTTTCAGGTACTTGCATGATCATCCAACCATAAGTAAGCGATGAAACCGCACCAACTTGATTCAGCCGCGATGCAAAATTATCCCGTGCGATAAACATGAGCTGAATACCAAACATGGTTGCAAGGCGCGGGGCAATCAATTTAAAAGCCCGCACCAGTCCCTCATCCTTTATGTTAAGGGAAGGTGTCCAACGAAATTGAAATTTTAGTAAACCGGGGATCTGAATTAGTAAATGTAAAAAAGCTCCCAATATGACCCCGTAAACAAGCCCGTATACGCCAAATCCAAAATGAGGTAACACGGCGGGACCAATATGATAGGCTTCTTTGGGAGAAAAAATAAGCGCGCCGATGATCATACCGATATTGTAAAGTGCAGGTGCCATGGCAGGAAACAGGAAATGCTGGTTCGCCTGTAATCCAGCCATCACCAATCCGCTGACAGAGAATATGACCGTCCCGATCAAATTTAGGCGCATCAAACCCACGACCAGGTTTTGCTGCTCAACGCCAAATCCGGGAGCAATTCCAATTTGATTTTTAACAATTTGATCGGCGAATATTGCAATGATCACTGCAATCACAAGTGTTGCACAAAATGCCGCGTTTAAAACTCTTGAAAACAAATCCCAGGCTGCTGCCCGCCCTTTGGTAGTCAGGTAATCAGTGATCAATGGGATCAGCGCCATGGCAATTGCGCCGCCGGAGATTAATGCGAACAAAAGATCCGGCAGATTATTGGCAACATTAAATGCATCCAATTCCATCGATAAGCGGAATTGGCGTGCAATAATGACAGACCTGGCAAATGCCAGGATCTTATCCAGGAGAAAGAAAAAACCAAGGAGTAATGATGAACGTGTCAGGTGAGAAAATTTTTTCATAATGTCGACTAGGTGATAGCACAGCTCTGATAATCTTTATTCTTATGACTGTAAAGAAAATCCCGGTAATGACGCTCTATTATATTCCCATAAATTGCCTGACAAGTTAAATCAATTAATCAAAAACGCCTTCCTGTCAATCCGGGGAAGGCGTTTGAAAATATATTTTTTTTAGTGATCGTGTTCAGCAGACTTGAAATTTTCTGCACCGGGCAGTTTTCCGGCAAGGTTTTGAGGTTTATGGATCATGACAGGTAAACATTGCGGACAAAGGTGATAGGTTTCACCGCGGAATTCGAGTGATAGCAAAGGAATTTCATTTGAGTTTTTGCCGCAATTTAAACAGGTTTTTTCAGCCATTTAATCTCCTATATAGTAATGAGTGTTGTCTTTTATTGAATGAGAAAAGTTAACCATATTGGCGTTTATGATTAAAAAGTTCCTTTAAGCATACCACCATCCACCGGAAGCATGACACCAGTGATATACGATGCCCTTGGTGAAAGAAGGAAAACAGCAGCACTTGCAAACTCATCTGCATTCGCCATCCGTCCAAGCGGACTTTCAGATGACTGCCTGGCAATCTCTGCCTCTACAGTTGAATTGTTTATTTTTGCCCTTGCGCTCATCAATTCTGTGATGCGTTCTGTTTCTGTCCAGGCCGGCAGGATAGAGTTAAACCGTATTCCATCTTTCCCCAATTCCAGGGCGAGAGATTTTGTCAGGCCGACTGTCGCCGCGCGAATGGAATTTGAAAATATCAGGTTCGGGATGGGCTGTTTTACAGAGTATGAAGTCACTGTCAGAACAGAACCATGCTTTGATTTTCGTAAAAATGGCAGAGCGGCCTTGATTAATCTCACATTGCTCATAAATGAAAGATCGATCGCCTTATACCAGGCAGCATCATCGAATGAT
>CAZBRI010000430.1:0-3124 GCA_964494055.1 uncultured Anaerolinea sp. | reverse complement strand
AAGCCGTATTGCGTTAAGCCGTAATTCGTGATGGCTATACCCTGTTAATTGGTGATCACGAACTCGAATGGCAGGATTAGCAGAAAATTTACCCGCGGTGCCCGCAGATTGTAAAGTGCATCAACTGCTGAAAAATAAAAAACCCTGTCCAGAGCCGGAATGGTCTGACAGGGTTTCTTTTTTATATATGGGAAAATTTCTTATAAATTTCCAGGCGGAAATTCCACGTGGAAGGCAGAAACGATCTTATCTTCGGTTCCTCAGGAAAGTAGGGATATCCAGGTCTTCCTGGTAGGATGGCTGGGCTTTGAATTCCGGCGGAGTGATACTGGCCGGGGTGACGGAAGGGGGAGTATTGGCTGTCACTGACTCAAAGGGCCGCGGTTCGGACTGGGCTGCCTGCTGGATGAGCGGCTTTTCAGACTGAACTTTGGGTGCCTGGGGTGCAGACTGCGTTCTTTCCACTGGCTGCCGAATGGGGCTGCTGGACTGTCTTGGTTCACCCATGCGCCTGGTAGCCCGTTCAAAACCGGTTGCGATGACTGTGATGCGGATTTCTTCGCCCATATTGGGATCGATTACAGCACCAAAGATCATGTTGACATCCGGGTGAGCTGTTTCGCGAATGATGGCAGCTGCCTGGTTGACTTCGAAAAGTGTCATATTCGGTCCACCGGTTACATTGAACAGGACGCCTCTCGCGCCGTCGATGGTGATATCCAGCAGCTGGCTCGAAATGGCCTGTTCAGCTGCCAGGCGCGACCGGTCTTCACCGTTTGCATGCCCGACCGCCATCAGCGCGGCACCGCCTTCAGACATGATGGCTTTTACATCTGCAAAATCCAGGTTGATCAAACCTGGTACGGTGATCAATTCTGAAATACCCTGAATACCCTGTCGTAAAACATCATCTGCCAACCTAAATGCATCGCTGAGGCTGGCTTTCTTATCCACTATTTGTAAAAGCCGGTCATTTGGAATAACAATAAGGGTGTCAGCATGTTCTTTGAGCATTTCCATGCCGGTTTCAGCTGATTGGGCACGGCGTCCGCCTTCAAAAGTAAATGGACGGGTGACAACACCAATGGTTAATGCACCGCATTCTTTGGCAATTTGAGCCACAACAGGTGCAGCACCAGTGCCGGTACCACCGCCGAGGCCAGCTGTGACGAAAACCATATCTGCACCTTTCAGGACAGCATACAGTTCTTCTGCAGTTTCTTCGGCTGATTTACGGCCAATTTCCGGGTTTCCACCTGCACCGAGACCCCGGGTGAGTTTGTCGCCAATGCGGACCTTGCTGGGTGCTTTTGCAAGAAGTAATGCCTGGGCATCGGTATTAACAGCAACGAACTCAACACCCTGAATACCCTCAACGATCATTCGGTTGACGGCATTACAACCAGCACCACCAACTCCAACAACTTTGATGCGGGCGAAAGTTTCTACAGGTTTGATTTCCATTTTTCCTCCGATATACATTACTGCACAAATATTAATTGTATCACTATGATCTTATGATTGCTTGCCATATTTTATTTATGGGAGCAGGCGTTTGAAAAGGTTTTTAACGGTTGTCCAATTTTCCGGGTCGATTTTTGCCTGCGACTTTGGTTTTGGTGTCCGGTCATGAAACGAGACGGGTATGGACTGCATGGCGGCTGCCCAGGATAACAGGCCGACACTGGTTGAATAGGCTGGTGAATTGAGCTTATCTGCCAATCCAAGCAGTTTTTCCGGCTGAGCTGTGCGAACAGGCATCCCAGAAACACGGCTGGCGAGCTGCCTAATACCGGGCAGAAGGCTGGTACCGCCCGTAAGCACCATGCCGGCAGGCAGCAGACCATCATACCCAGAGCGTTTGATTTCCTGCATGGCCAGGTCAAACATTTCTTCAACACGGGCTTCGATGATCAGTGCCAGGTCACGCCGGCTCATCCTGATCGGGTTTTCTGCTCCAAAAGGCTGAACACTGAATGCTTCATCCATGCCGATTTCTGATTGAATGGCATGACCGAATTGCTTTTTTACATCCTCTGCATGGTTGATGGGCAGTCTCAAACCATGAGCAATATCCTGGGTAATGTGATTTCCACCCACGGCAAGAACCATGGTGTGCCAGACATCCCCGTTGACGTAGATCGCCAGGTCTGTTGTTCCGCCGCCGATATCGCACACGACTGCGCCCATTGTGCGTTCGGTTTCAGTCAGAACAACTTCTGCCGAGGCCAGGGGATTTAATACAAACTGAGCCACATCCACACCTGCAGCGCCGACTGCCTGCCGGAGGTTTTCTGCCGTTGCAGTGGCAGCCGTGATGACATGGGCTTCCACTTCCAGGCGGTAACCATGCATCCCAACGGGTTGATGAATACCATCCTGTCCGTCAAGCGAGAAACCGCGCTGTATGACATGAATCACTTCACGGCTGTTTGGAATAGCAACCCCTCGGGCAGCGTCCATGGCGCGTTCAATATCGTTTTCATCCACGGTGTGCCCGGAAACAGCCACAACCCCGCGGCTGTTGATCGAGGCAACATGCGCCCCGGCCAGGCTGACCAGGGCTGTTTCGATTTTTACCCCGGAAGTTTGTTCGGCCTGGGCAATTGATCGTGAAATGGACTGGGAGGCAGCTGTCAGGTCGACAATCACACCCTTCCGGATACCTTCCGAAGGTTCGATCCCGACACCCATAATGCGCACAGAATCATCTTTTTCAACCCTGGCGACCAGGCTGCAGATCTTTGTGGTACCGACATCAATTCCTACGACTATATCATCCATATTTATTGTTCCACTCTATAGAAAGGAGCATCTGGATACTCTACACTGATCAATACCGGCTTGATACTTTTCTTCTTGAGAAAATCAAGCATGGTCTGATAAATTTGAAGTTTCAGGTTTGTATCTCCATTTGAATTTCCAAAATAGACTTTCCATCCTTGAGGATCGGTCCAGCCCAGGCCAAATTGCGGGTCATAGATCAGGGCCGCACCCTGCGGTAAGTAAGGAATTATAGCTTGAATTGTCCGGAACAATCCGGGTTCGAGAAACGGCCTGGTGCCGATTTCCAAAACGCCGGGATCTGTCTGCAGTGAAATAGGAGCACCGCTGGCAGTGATGG
>CAZBRI010000429.1:0-3129 GCA_964494055.1 uncultured Anaerolinea sp. | reverse complement strand
TTCAGTGCAGATGCATAGGAAGTCATATTCAAACCGCCCATCGCAGATGCACCATGACAGGCATTACATTTCTGCTGAAATAGCGGTCCGATGTAGGCATCCCAGGTCAGCACTGCAGGAACTTCTGGTGCAGGTACTGTTGCAGTGGGCGGGAGCGGGGTTGGGCTTGGCAGGGGAGAGAAAATTTTTGCAGTTTCACCAAGAGGTCTGCCGGCGACTGCGGTATTTTCATAACCAATCAGGAAATATACTGCCAGGCTGAAAACCAGGATGGAAACCATTGCAAAAGGCGTGTACATCAAACGCCGCTTGCGTAAAATATCAGGAGCGATCGGTTTGGCTGTTTTACCGGCATCGATTGCAGCCAGCTCTGCAGGATGTTCATGCTCCATCTCCATCCTGTTCAGCTTACCGGTAAACATACTCTTATTGAGCATTTTGATGTGCACATGGTAAAAATGCCAGATAATGATGGCAAGTACTGCAAGGACGGCCTCGCCGCCATGGGCTGCTTTCGCAGCGGGGATGGCTTCACCGGGGAATAATTGAAGTGTGGTGATAGGGTTCCACATCATAAAGCCGGTCAGGGCCATCACAACAGTACCCCAGATCAATGCCAGGTATTCTGCTTTTTCAGCATAAGAATACCTGCCGTAATAGGCTTTGTGTTTCCTGAAACCCAGGTAATATAAAACATCCTGGTACACGTGCTGAAGATCATTCACCCAGGGGATCATGGTAATGGGTGTTCTCAGTACGATCAGGCTGTATCCCAGTTCCAAAACATGGACTAAGCTCATAATGATCATCACGACAGCTGAATAATGATGTATGAGCCTGGTCTTCTCGATACCGCCCAGCATTTCGAATATTGAGAGGCTGATCGGTGACCCGGGATATTTTTGCGGTAACCCGGTAAAGCCGAGGATCGAGAAAGAGATTAAGAAAATAAAATGCTGAACACGCTGTAGCAGGCTGAAACGTGTATAAGGCTGGAAGCGGGATACTCTCCTTGTCTTAATCATGTTTCACCTCCGTGTCAGCAGCTTTTTTATCAGTTTTTTCACTGATAGGGGGGGTAACTTTTTCGGGTTTTTTAAACCGGTTGATGGTTGCCCTGCTAAAGTCTAGCAGGACTAAAACGCCCATCGGGACAAGAACACCCGGGATCAAGAATTTGTAGAAAAGGTTGATGTAATACACGATCGGGTATTTGTCGGTGCTTGGAATGTAGTGAGACATCCAGGCATCAGGGAAGTTTGTGTTCGCATCCGGATGACATTTCTGGCATTTGATCAGCAGGTTCGCTTTGATCTCCAGGCCTTTTTTCGGATCATCCACCCTGGTAATATCATGCACACCGTGGCAATCGTAACAAACCGGTTTATTTGTAGGTGCATCAGGCGACACCTGCTCAAAAATTGATACGGTTGTGCCGTGAAAATCGGCAACATAGGTATTCATAACTTCCGTTGAGATGCCGTATTTATCCATCCGTTTCGGATCAGTATGGCACTTGGCGCACATTGTCGGAGACGCCAGGCGGAATTTATCGGTAGTCGGGTTCAAGATATTATGCACACCATGACAATCGATACAGGTTGGAACATCAGGATTTTGGTCATTCAATAATGCTTCGCCGTGCACGCTGTTTCGATATTTTTCAACAATAGTCGAATGGCATTGATTACATGTTCCTGGAATCCAGACACGTGTTTCCGGGTAAAGCAGTCCGGTTTTTGGGTCTTTCATCCGCTTTACAGCATGAGCGGTATGACAATCTGTACAGGTAGCTGCCTCGTATTTACCAAAGGCGATCATCTGGCTGTGTACGCTGTCTTTTTGTTTTTCAGCCTGTTTTTTATGGCAGTTGCCGCAGGTCTCATTCATTTTGATCGTGACTTCGCGGCGGCTGATGAAAGATTTGCCGTGACCCATCTCAGGTTTGAAGTCTATATGGCATTCAATACAGGTAATCCCCATCTGCCCGTGAACAGAGTGATTATATTCATCCGGGTTTACAAAAAGAATAAATTGTTCGCTTTTCTGCAGGTTACCGACATTTGTAGTGAATTCTGGGTTCTGATGGCATGAAAGGCATGCAGCGTCATCACCAACCGGGGCGGGCAGGCTGCTTGTTTCAGCAGGTAATTCAGCCTTGGATGCCTTGCTGTTGGTGATGGAAAAGCCAAAAGCGGTCAGAATGACCGCCAAACCAGCGATAATAAAGTATGTGCGTCGTCGCATTACTTCTTCTCCCCCGGTTTAGATTTTGTGCCGACTTTTTTCTCGAGTCTTTCCAATTCCAATGCATGGTGTTCCCGCATTTCTTCTTCGGTCAATCTCCCGGTAAAAATACTCAAATTCAGACGCTGAAAGTGAACATGGTAAAAATGCCAGATCAGAACAAAAATGGCAGCCACGATGGCTTCAGTGCTGTGACCAAGTTTGGCAGCTGGAACTACACCGCCGGGCAGGAATAATGTAATTTGAACCGGGAACCAGATGATAAAACCGCTGATGATCATCAATGTAAAGCTGAAGAAAACAACCCAGTAGGTTACTTTTTGTTCAAAATTAAACTTACCGAATTTCGGTTTTTCTTTTCGGATGAATAACAGGAAGAGGAGCATATTGCCTGCGTCCTTTACATCCTGCCATGTGGGCAGCAAATCTGCGCTCAATTTTCGCCGGGCTAACTGGACCAATGCCCTGCCGATATGATAAACAGCCTCGAGCACCAGGATTATGGCGGCGATGTGGTGAACTTGCCGGATCAGCTGCAGTCTTTCTGGTGTCGAGAGTAAATACTGACTCCAGGAGAGGTCCCGGTATTTTTGGGGAAGTCCAGTCAGGAGCAGCACAGTTGAGCTCAGGATCAAAAGCATGTGTTCCCAACGCTGCCCGATATTAAAACGGGTAAATAATTTTTCATTTACGATCAGGCTGTTTTTTTGTTTTTGTGAGTTCATGGCAGGCTCCTCCGCACGCGGTCAACGATCGATCGAATGATCTGCAGCACCACGTAGATAATACATATCCACAGGACGAAGGGGGTAAAGGAAGAATAAAATGCTTCTACATAGAACAAGATGGGGGTGCGCTGCAGGCTGATCTTGTTATGCCCTG
>CAZBRI010000428.1:0-3129 GCA_964494055.1 uncultured Anaerolinea sp. | reverse complement strand
GTACCTCCGGTGCTGACAGGCCTGCCGCACACCCTGCATTTTTTGTGAAAAATCAAAAAAGTGGAAAATTTTTCCGCTGTTATTAATAGATCTTTATCTTTTTAAATTAAAATAATTATTGATAATAATATTAATAGGGGCGTAAATTCCGACTCTTATTTTTTGGCGTATTCGGCAGCGAATTTGCAGAATTTTAGCCGATTCAGAAACAATATTCGGCATACACACAAAACAAAAAAATGCAATTTTTGAAGGTTTTTTACCTGGTAATCACCGTTTTTTGCTGGTTTTTAAGGGCATAATCAAGCCAGGAAACCGCCGCCCATACCCCCATATATGGCTCCACCCGCCAGGTTACCCTGCAAGTGATTCATGAAGTTGCAGTCATTGTTTGACTACTAATCAATCATCTGTCTTGTCACTTTATCTTCCGTCCGCGTCCTGTACCGCTTTGATCATAACAGTCCTGCGCGAAACAGTTTTATTCATTATGATAAGGTAAACTAATTTTGTCATCACCTTTCATAATTTCCCGTGAGGATATATAATCATTACAGATATTCCTTTAGAGGTAAACATGTCCATACCATTGAGTGTTTTATTGGTTGAAGATGCTGAGGCAGATGCTGTTTTGATTTTACAGCAGCTAAAGCACGCGGGTTACGCCGTCCAACACCAACGCGTGGAAACTGCTGAACAGCTGAAGGATGCCCTCGAACGCCAACCCTGGGACATCATCACCGCTGATTTTAATATGCCGCATTTCAGCGCGCATGCAGCCCTTACCCTGCTGCAAAACACCCGGCTCGACATACCTTTCATCGTCATATCGGGGGAGATAACCGAACCTGAAGCCATCAAATTGATGGAATCAGGCGCACAGGATTACCTGAACAAGGACCAGCTTGGCCGCCTGGCGGTCATCGTTAAACGCGAACTCACCCAAAAATCCAAACGTCAAGAACACCTGCAGGCAGCCAGCGAACTGCGTGAGAGCGAGGAGAAATTCCGCCTGCTGGTGGAATACTCCCCCAACGGCATCATGGTCATCAACCAGGACGGTATCATTGTTGAATGGAACCATGCTGAAGAAACCATTTTTGGTTACAGCCGGCAGGAAATGGCGGGCAGGTACGGCTGGGATGTGCAGCTGATGGTCATGCCTGCCGAGAACAGGACACCTGAAAACCTGGCCAGCAGCCGTGATGTGATCATGAAAACCGCGCGGTCCGGCGCCGGCCCGCAGGTCGATAAATACCATGAATACAAGATCATTCGCAAGGACGGCAGCACCGGCTGGATCGGTACCAACATATTTACATTGATGACAAAAGACGGGATCATCAGCGTCTCATCCAGTGTGGATATCACTAAATCCCGGCTGGCAGAAGAGCTTGCCGCCAAACAGAACAGCGAGATCCAAAGCCTGTACCAGGTCAGCCTGGAACTTAATCAAAGCCTGGATTACGACGAACTGCTGCATACTCTTTATCAACAGATCGCCCTGAGAATGGAATGTGACAATTTTTTTGTTTCTTCCTATGATGAAGAAACCAGTCTGATTCATGCGGTGTATGCCAATATGGAGAATAACCGGCTGGATGTCTCAGCGTTTCCCCCCATCCCGCTCGAGCCGGAAGGAAAAGGCACCCAGAGCCGGGTAATCCGCAGCGGTGAAGCCCTGCTGCTCAATGATTACCATTCCTTTGTGATGACCAGCAGCACCAGTCATTACATCGATCCCCAGGGCCTGGTAAATAATTACGAAAGTTTACCCACAGAAGATGAAGTCACCCGTGCCGGTATTATCCTGCCGCTGCTGTTCCAGGGAAAGGTGCTTGGGGCAGTGCAGGTGATGAGCTACAATCTCAACGCCTATACCGAAGACCAGTTCCGCTATGCCAAAGCCCTGATCGCCCAGTTCGGCATCGCCTACAATAACGCGCTGCTTTACCGCGAAGCCCAGGCTGAGACAGCCCAGCGTAAGCGGATCGAAACCGCCCTGCAGGAGAGCGACCAGAAGTTCTCCAAGGCTTTTGAGTATGCCATCAACGGCATGACCCTAACATCCCTGGATGGAAACTGGCTAAAAGTAAATTCCGCCCTGTGCCAGATGGTGGGCTACAGTGAAACAGAACTGCTCGCCATGAACTTTAGTGACATTACGGTTGCTGACGATCTTGAGATAGACAAGGAAGTCAACAGTCACCTGCTCAAGGGAACTGAAGAGAACTTCATTCGTTACCAGAAGCGCTATATTCACAAAGATGGGCACCTGGTCTGGGTGCTGATCAACCTGTCCGTGGTGCGTGATGACAACGGGCAGCCTCTTTATTTCATCTCACAGGTCAGCGATATCTCTGATATCAAGCAGGTGGAAGCCGCCCTGAAACTGCAGGGGGCTGCCCTGGAAAATGCCGCCAATGCGATCGTGATCACTGATAAGGAAGGCATTATCGAATGGATCAACCCGGCCTGGAGCAAACTCACCGGTTTTACATCCGCCGAGGCCTTCGGTAAAACCAACCGCATCCTCAAATCAGGTCACCAGGACCTGGCATTTTATCAATCCTTGTGGAAAACCCTGCTCGCCGGCCAGGTTTTTCGGGGGGAATTTGTAAACAAGCGCAAGGATGGCAGTCTCTATACCGCTGAGACGGTCATCACCCCGGTCATCAATGAAAACAATGAGATCACCCATTTTGTCAGCGTGATCGAAGATGTGACACAGCGTAATGCAGCCGAAGAAAATTTACGCAGCAGCGAGGAATCCCACCGGCTGATACTGCAATTGGCAATGGATGGTTACTGGAAACTAGATATGCAGGGTAAACTGCTGGATGTCAATGAGGCTTACTGCCGCATGAGCGGTTACACCCGTGATGAACTGCTGCTAATGAGTGTTTCTGACCTCGAAGCCAACGAAACTCCAGAACAAACAGCCGAACATATTAAGATATTACTTAATACAGGTTACGAACGTTTCGAGTCAAATCACCGGCGAAAAGATGGTACCCTGATAAACATTGAATTATCGGCTCAATACCAGGCAGAGGCCGGGGTGATGGTATCCTTCCTGCGAGATCGGAAGAGCGTCGTGTAGGGAAAGAGTGTTCAGAGCCGTGGAGA
>CAZBRI010000427.1:0-3131 GCA_964494055.1 uncultured Anaerolinea sp. | reverse complement strand
GTGGAATATTTGAACACTTTCCGGGCAGGCATGACTGTACAGCCAGTGAACTCAAATGACTATACCATGTATCATACCCGTTGGGATGCTTCAGCCTGGCGTATATCCCCAGGTTGCTTCGGTGATCTTGCGGGTTGTACCAGCCGGCATATACAACCATCGACGTATCGGCAGCGGCGAGCACCGGACGACTGCCCATGCTGTAATCTACTGCGTCATGCCCGTTATAAAATACATAAGTGCCAAGCAGGTTACTCCAATAACCGCCAGATCCCCGGTCACACAACCCTTTTGGTGCAGTGAACACGCCGGAAATTGATTTTTGGCATTCTTTGGTAAGTGTTTCACCCTGGTACGTGACTATTTGATTATCAGTACTGCTGTAATTGGGATTGCTGTGGTCAAAGACAGCGCCTTCAGCTGAGCGGCCTGTAAAAGGCGGGTATAAAAATGGCGTATTCTCTGAAGGTGCACCTGCCAGAACTGGTGAAACACTGAAAATAATACCAATAACAATCAGGACTGACGGCACCAGTATCCATAAATTATTACTAAATTGGAAACATTGCTTGAATATTTTCATAATTACGGTGTCGGGGTGATGGATGACAATAAAATCTTTGGAATCGGGGAAGCGGAAGGTGTTGGGGTTGGAATGGATGCAAAAGATCTGAGAGAACCAAAAACTGCTTCAGCTTGATCCAGGCATGCCTGTGAATTACCGTAGAAGGTTACCTGGAAGCCTGTCAGAATATTGCCATCACCCCCAATATAACTGGCAAACTGAACAGAGTCCTGCAGGATGGCTGTATTGACCTCAAATGAGGCAGAACCAATCATTCGGGTTTGATGATCGACTTTCCAATCCACAGGCATCTCATATCCGCTGCCAGGGGTGATAATGCAGTTTTGGATTTGCCTGTTTGCCAACACGATATCGCCAAAGTTACCACGTGTTTGAGCCCAGAGAACAGGGTTATAGTCCACCCTGAATAACAGGTTATTTTCTGAATCTCCCTGGTAAGTTGGCAGACCTGTCCAACCCATACGAATCGGGGCATTTGCAGGCAGGGTTGGCAGGGTTAAATCTGGTAAGCGGGTCTCAATTGGTGTGCCTTGGAATGGGATGTATGTACTTGTGGGAATGACAGCCTGTGTTTCACTGGCTGATGGCAGAATGATAATTTTAATGGATGCTGTTGCTGGTGTGTTTGTGGTTTCTGTAAATGTTATGACTGCAGAGGCCGGAATGGGTGTTGCAGTGGATGTTGGGATGATCAGCTGGGTGCTTTCAGCCTTAAGCGGTTGATCAGGTGTCCTGGTAACAACGAAGGGAAGATTTTCCGGGGAGAATTGTTGGATCTGTGCACACCCTGGTAATATAAAGACAAATAAAATAACCAACAATAACCCGATACGATATTTCATTAACGAATCCATCCTGAACAGCATGCCTGTTTACCAATAATAATATTTTCTGTGCTGGATAATTTGTATATGCTTACATAAATTGTATCACCGCCGGCATTTTTTGAGACGGCGCTGCTGTATGAGATCATTAATCCATCCGGTGACCAGGCAGCTTCTGATCCTGCCGGGGCAGGAAGTGTTACGATTTTCATACGCTCCAAATCAATCACAGCTAAATCCAATGCCCCATTTGTCTGGTTTGAATGATGTTGTACAAATGCGATTTTTTCACCATCTGGTGACCAGGCCGGAGAATATCCTTCTCCAGCATCAGCATCCGCAAGTTTGTGAGGGGAAAATCCTTCAGAATCCATCAGCCACAATTCACCCATTGGGTTCTTTTCCTGGTTGTCAGGGATTTTAATAAAAGCAATCTGTTTTCCGTCTGGTGAGTATTTTGCCAGGGCTGTAATATTTCTTTCATCGATCAGCAGCTGCGACGGGTTTTGTCCCTGAGGACCCGCAGCCCAGGTTTCTGAACCAAAACCGATGCCGTGTGTCAAAGAATAAATGATCCTTTTTCCATCCGGGGCTGCAGCAAGGTCATAAATAAATGGGGATAAACCAAGGTCGATGGCTTTCCCGGTCACAACATCCACTTTCAGTGTTTGGGGAACTGACAATGTGCCAATCTGCAGGTAATAAGCACTGCCATCCGGCTGCCAGTTTAATAGTCTGCTGTCTATGGTTGGGTCTGAAAGGGCAAAGTGCGATTCCCCGGTGTGTGTGTTGAATAATTCCACAGAAGGCCCGAATGTACACTCCCATTCCACAGCGATCCATGGACCGGCAGGTGCTGGCCGCAATGAGTAGAGGGAACAGTCCGCCGGCGGGTTCAGGGCAATTTGCCGGATGACTTGTCCGCCGGGGTTATTTGAAAAAAATAATACGGGTTCTGGATTGAGTGAAACGTAAAAAAAACCCGGGCTGTACGATTCACTTGAACTGCTGACAGGTGAGCATCCGGCACATGATATGATCAGCAGTAATGCCGTACTGAAAAGAACGAGTGCGCGCATGCTGAGATTATAATTCTCATTTTGGAGGCAGTATGCATATTCTGGTTACTAATGATGATGGTGTTCATGCGCCAGGCTTATTGGCGCTTGCGCAGGAGATGCGCAATTTGGGTGAGGTGACAATCCTGGCACCCGACCGAAACTGGAGCGCTTCTGGTCATGTTAAAACCATGGAACGGCCATTAAGAGTGAAAGAAACCCGCTTATCGGATGGATCCAGTGCCCTGGCAAGTGATGGGGCTCCCAGCGATTGTGTGGCTTTGGCACTGTTGGGGGTTGTGGAAAAAAAGATAGACCTTGTCGTCTCCGGGATCAACCCGAATGCAAATATCGGGCATGATGTCACATATTCAGGGACGGTGACAGCTGCCATGGAAGCTGTAATCGCTGGTACCCCCGGTGTGGCCGTTTCACTGGATTCGCTGCCTGGCCAGATTGATTTGGACTATGCACCTTCAGCCCGCATGGCTGCCCTGGTCGTCAGGCAGGCAATGCTGAATGGTATCCCCCGTGGTGTGCTGTTGAATGTAAATGTACCCGGCTGCCCTGAATCACAACTCAAGGGTCTGCTTGTCACCCGGCAGGGTCTGAGAGTTTACAGGGATGCCCTTGATTCCCGCCTGGATCCGCGCGGGAAACCCT
>CAZBRI010000426.1:0-3143 GCA_964494055.1 uncultured Anaerolinea sp. | reverse complement strand
TAAATAGAGATAGTTTACCATTCACAATTATGATTAATGCAGCAGCTTAGCTATACAACGGACACAAAATGAATAAATTGGAAACACAAAAAATATGGGTTGGCATTTGATATCACAAAAAAAGACCTGCATTTCTGCAGGTCTTTAAATTTCATTTGGATTTTTAGGAAGCGGGGGGAATCGGACCGTCGAAGCCGGTCACGTCCTTGGCGACGGGGACGGGTTTCTTGCGCAGGGTGAAGAAGCCGACAGCGACCGGGATGATGATCAGGATGACGGAGAGGCAGATGAATCCGACTGCCATCTGGGTGGAGATGGGGGCTGTTGTGCTTGAATCATTAAGAGTGGTGGTGAAAGGAACTCCGGCCAAACCCATGACACCAGCGATACACAAACCAAAGCCAGGGCAGGCACAGCATAAAACTGAAACGATTGTGAGAATGATTGCGACAGTACGACTCATGACGATCTCCTTATACAGATAAGATGGATAATGTTAGTAGACTTAGTATACATCAAAAAAAACCCTTGAGGAAGAATTTCGTTTCGTATGTGTTTTTTAATTTAACTTTTGAGTTTTTTCCGATGTAACGGTTAAAGTGTTTGGTTGTTCAATTATTTTTTTAAAACAAATGGATAGATTATTTCAGCTTGAATCATCATTGGGAGAATTGATATCAAGTGAATTTTTGTTTGCTTTTTCAAACCCTTATCTCGGCAGCGATTTATCACGGGTGAAGTTCAAGTCAGAAATAGGGGAGTTCGCAAAGAATTCAGAAAGTTTACTTTGTGTATTTTGCAGTGTTTGAAATTCCCGGTAAGAAATAACAACTGCGACTTTTTTGCCGTGTTTAGTGATGAATTGCGGGCCTTACTCAAAAGAACAATTGATTAATTCAGCAAGGTGTTTTTTTGCTTCAGACAACGGCCAAATTTTAAACTCTGACATTAATCTCCTTATCAAAAAATATCCTGCCTTACTCAAGAATATTTTCCAGTTTATTGATCAAATCAGGTAAGTCTTTCTCAATAATTTTCCACATAATATCAAAGTCAATAGAATCATAGCCATGAATCAGACGGTTCCGAAGACCGATTATTTGCAGCCAGGCAATTTCAGGGTGAATTTCTTGAATATCATCCGGTACACGATTGGCCGCTTCTCCAATAATTTCCAGGAGCCGAGTCAGGGCTTATTCAAAAAGGCGGTCTGTGTCCAGATCTTCACGTGAGCGTACCAAAGAAAGTTAAACTGCTTCCCTGGCGTAACCTAACATTTGAGACAGCTGGATAAAACCATGCAACGAAATAATCTACCGCATCGTGCAGTACCTGGTCCCGAAAATGGGGGTTAAGAAAATTTATTGTATTTAAATCCACTCTCCGGCCAAGGATCCTGGTTAGTTCATCCTGCATTGCAAAAAACTCGAGCCCGGGAGTATGACCTGACTCAAACTCAACCAGTGCGTCAATATCACTCTTTTGCGAAAAATCTTCACGCAGGACAGACCCAAAGAATGAAAGGTGCTGAATGTGATTTTTTCGGCAATATTTTTCCAGCACATCTTTAGAAATCCCAATGCAAAGTTTGCTCATACTATTGTATTATAGCAAAACTTGCCTTGAGTGAATAAGCCATTACTAAATGCAGCATGATAGGTTAATTATTATAGTGAGCGTCACCGATGGGACTGGTGACGCTCACTATTTTTTCCATTTCAAAAAGCAGAAGAACTTTTATATCGCTCAGCTTCTAAGCTTTGCACCCAGTTCACGGTCGAGGCGCTGGATGATGCGGGAGCGGATCTGTCCGGCTTCTTTGTCGGTCAGGGTGCCTTCGGGGGATTGGTAGACGAGGGAGTAGGCCAGGGATTTTTTGCCGGCGCCGACCTGTTCTGAGCGGAAGACATCGAATAATTTGACTGAAGCTAGCAGTTTGCCGCCGGTCTGGCGGATGAGGGCTTCCACTCGATCAGCGGGAAGGGGTTCGTCGACGATAACGGCGATATCTTCCAGGATGGGCGGGAATTCGCTGACCTGCTTGAGGTCGAAGGCGGTCTTCATCAGCTTGAGCACGGCTTCCAGGTCAAAATCGGCTGCCATGACGGGGGAGGTGAAGTCGTAGTTCTCCTGAACAGAGGGGTGCAGCTCACCAAAGACACCCAGTGCGGTACCGCCGAGAAGGACCGAAGCACATTTGCCGGGATGGAAGGATGGGTGGACTGCCGGGGCGTAAGTCACATCCAGGTGCAGGGCAGACATGATGGCATCGACGATGCCTTTCAAATCATAAAAATCGAGCTTGACCCCCAGCTTTGTATCCCAGGTCTGGGCGTAACGGCGGCCGGAGATAGCAATGGAGAGGCGGCCGGGCTCGAGGGGCAGGTCAGAACCCTGCGGGATGAAGACAGGGCCGATCTCAAAGAAGGACAGGGAATCGGCCAGGCGGGCATTGCGTTCGAGCACGGTCAGGACGCTGGAGAGAACGCTGCGGCGCATGACACGTTTTTCGGGTGCGATGGGGTTGGCCAGCTTGACGTATTCGATGGCAGGCTGGGCGGCGTTTTTGGGCAGCAGGCGGTTTTCGATCTCCGGTGCGCTCATACGGTGTGTGATCACTTCCTGCAGCCCGAGACCGACCAGGACATCGCGGATGCGGTCCTCTTTTTCGAGGATGGGGTTGCCTCGCTGCGGGGGCAGGGGGTCGGCCATGCGGGTTTCGGGAATGCGGTCGATACCGTACAGGCGGGCTACTTCTTCCATAATATCAGCCACACCAACCACGCCTTCACCGATATCGGTGCGGAAGGAGGGGGACTGAACCAGGATCTTCTCAGCCTGCACAGTGCAGGTAAATTCCAGGCGGCGGAGCATTTCAGCGATTTCGGCAGCGGGGATGCTGACACCCAGGGCACGCTTGACGTCTTTTTCGCTGATCTCGATCAGCGGGTCGACGGGGGGCAGCGGGTATGTATCGATGAAGCCGGGGGCAACCTGTCCGCCGGACCATTCTGCCATCCAGTACAGGCAGCGCTTGAGACCTTCCATGGTCAGCCCGGCGTGAACGCCGCGCGAGAAACGGTAGGCAGCTTCGGAGTGCAGGTTGTGGGCGTTGGCGGTTTTGCGGATATTGATGAAGTTCC
>CAZBRI010000425.1:0-3145 GCA_964494055.1 uncultured Anaerolinea sp. | reverse complement strand
ACTTCCCGCACAAGCGGATTTCTTCGGTAATAATCCTGGCTACGTTCTGCAGTGTGCTGCCGTGGAAGCTTCCAGCCTTGGCTTCCTTCTCTATCAGCCTATCACCTGCGTACTCCTCCAGGATGATAAGATTATATATTCGACAGCAAGGATAGTCAAGGAAAGGTTGCTGCGCAAACCAACCGCCAGCAATTTTGCTGTGCGCGCAAACCTGGAGAATAATCACAGGTTGGAACCTGCATAATTTCTATAATTGCCAACCTGAAGTCCGTATCTTATTACAGGCATGGGGGTTTTAATAACTTAAATATATGGTTTTGGTGAAAAATAAGTTAGATAGTGGTTGATGAGAAATATACGATATTTCACATTCTTAAATTAAAATAATTTCGGAGGCCTCATGAAACACGATCAGATTAATCACACCAAAAGCAAGGCATTAAAATTCATCTTGATATTAATTTTCTTACTGGCAAGCCTGGGTAAAGTCCAGCCAGCTCCTGTTTTTGCCAGCGCACCGGTCTTGCCATCCGTTTCGGTAGGCGGAGAACACACATGCGCGCGCACTCCGGCCGGGGCGGTTAAGTGTTGGGGAGATAATACTTATGGCCAGCTAGGAGACAATACAACAACCAGTCGATCCACAATTTTAGATGTGTACGGCCTCTCGAGTGGAATGAAAGCCGTCTCCTCGGGTTCATACCACACCTGCGCACTGACAAACGCCGGCGGGGTCAAGTGCTGGGGATATAATAATAGCGGTCAGCTCGGAAATAATTCGATCGTGAACAGCTCCATCCCGGTGAATGTATCCGGTCTCGATAGTGGTGTCAGTGCGATCTCAAGCGGGTTCAATCACACCTGCGCTCTGATGACTACCGGCGGGGTGAAGTGCTGGGGGGCTAATTCTGGTTACCAGCTTGGGATTGGAAACCAGGATAATCAGCTTGTACCTGTAGATGTTCATAATCTTTCCAGCGGTGTCAGCGCTGTCTCCTCGGGCGGTGAGCATACCTGCGCCCTGATGCTTACGGGTGTTGTCAAATGCTGGGGAAACAATGATCACGGCCAGGCAGGAGTTGGAGCAAATTCATACTATTCCGAACCAGTGGAGGTTTCCGGGCTCTCCAGCGGGGTGACCTCTATCGCGGCAGGGAACCGCCATACCTGCGCGCTCACCACTTCAAGGGGGGTAAAGTGCTGGGGAGACGAAACTTTCGGCCAGCTGGGGAATAATATCAAGGCAGATTTGTCTACTTTCCAACCGCAGGATGTGCTGGAAAGTACAGGTCCAGATGTTGTGCTCAGCGGGGTAAGTTCTCTCAGCGCGGGTGATTACCACACCTGCGCCGTCGCGGCTGGCGCGGTCAAGTGCTGGGGAGCTAATTACTCACGGCAGCTGGGTGATGGGTCAACAGAGAGCAATCCTATACCGGTCACCACGAGCGGGTTAACATCCGGCTGGGCCGCCGTCGAGGGCGGCATGTACCACACCTGCGCTGTGAGCTCCATCGGGGTGGTCAAATGCTGGGGTAGTAACAACTCCTACCAGCTCGGGGACGGCACAACCGACAACCGTGATACCCCGGTTTATGCCGGTGGGCCTCCATCCATTTCTCCGTCGGATGGCTCGACGGTCGCGCAGGGGAATAGCAGCGTGACGCTCAAATGGAAACTGCCGGTCTTTGCCAGTAAACAGAACGTCAGCAAATACCATATTCAGGCAAGTGCCGATAGCGGATTCATCTCACTCTTGAAGGAAAAAACCCAGACCGGTACCAGTTTGGCTTTCGGTGACCTGATGCCCAACACCTCTTACTTCTGGCGGGTTCAGGCGGTTTATAAGGATGGGTCATTTGGCAGCTGGACATCCGCAGCCTTCAAAACAAATATAACCAAAGCGCTAAAACTTGGCGCTCCGGGCAATAACAGCAAACAGACCAAAACTCTGGTCAATTTCACCTGGAGCAAGCCCGCGGGTACACCCAAAGCCGGCTATCAGTACGTTTTGCAATATAGTACTGATCCCAATTTTGCCTCATATACAGAGGTGAAAGATCTCCTGAAAACAACCAACAGCAGCGACATTGCGATATCCAACCCACCTGTGACAATATACTGGCGTGTCAGACTTCTGAGCGCAGATGGAGCAGTTAATTTTAGCGACTTTTCAGCCACGGGATCCTTTTTAAGGTAGCAGTATTCTTCATTAAAATATTCCCTGAGGACTACATGGTAGAAATAATCCTTTTAATAACCCCTTGTAACAATTTTTTGAATTGGGGTTATTAAAAGGATTAGCAGGATAGTCATGAATTATAAGGATTTCCTATATCCTAATTATTTGCTTGACCATAAAAGATAATGTCGCTAAAAACAAGTAATTTAATGGAGGGAAAATGGAACCCACCTTTTTGTTCCGCAAACACGGCCTTGTGGCCAGGCACATCATCATATTTGCGATCCTGGTCTCAGCCTGTTGAACTGCCGGTGTGAAGCAAGCCAACGCAGCTACTCCATTTTTCACCGCTTCTGCAGCCGAGTAACACACTAATAAGCGTGATCAGTCTCTCATGTGGTTTAAAAGCTATCTCTGCCGGAAACGATCATACATGTGCCTTAATCAGTGACGGTTCAGTCATGTGCTGGGAATATAACCATAATGGTCAACCGGGGGACTGGACGATAAAGAACCATTCCACCCCGTTTGACGTGATAAATGAGGCAGTTATTTTCTTGAATATTTAAGAGAAATTAGTATTAGGTAAAAAATATGAGTTGAAGTGGTGATAATTAAAAGTTGGGATCGGTCTGTTTATAAGCGCTGAAAAATAAGTACGGGGTTCCGTAAGAATATATAATAATTACAAAATAATCTCGCATAATCTTTTAATTCATTCATCGATGAATAACCAAAGAAAGAGGTGAAACATGGTGCTCCGATCAATTGAAGCGACAATTGAAAAAGATGGAACAGTCCGGCTTCACAAAAAGGTGAAGCTTTCATCTTCGCGCCGTGCAATTCTGACAATTCTTGATGAACCGGCATCGATCCCGGAAACGGCTCTTCTGAGTGAGACGGCACTCGCTGAAGATTGGAATCGTCCTGAGGAGGACAATGCATGGGCATACTTGCAGCCCGGCA
>CAZBRI010000424.1:0-3150 GCA_964494055.1 uncultured Anaerolinea sp. | reverse complement strand
GCCCTGGTCGTTTTTAACCTCGAGGGCGTCGTAAATGTTAGGAAGCGGAACGTTTTCGTCAAAAGAAACGTCAATCACCGGTCCGATGATCTGCGAAATTTTACCGGTTATTCTTTGAGCCATATTAATTTGATTTAGTGGGCAAATTTAAAAACAAATTCTAAAATTCAATGCTTATTTTGATGATGAGCCAAGAGGAATCTTGTTTTCCTCATCAGTTGCAATGCTTTCGGCATTTTCGGAAGTATCATTTTCGTGCGATGAAGTGGTGCTTTTTGATGAACTTTCGTGATTCGTTTGGAAGAACTGACGCTGAAAAATCAGCAAAAAGAGAACACCACTTGTGATGGCGGAGTCAGCCAAATTGAACACCGGACGGAAGAAAATGTAACTATCGCCACCCCAAAACGGCACCCATTGAGGATAGCTCCCTTCGAGAATAGGAAAGTATAACATATCAACCACTTTCCCGCGCAGCAATGTATTGTAACCGCCCTCGGCAGGGAGAAACCGTGCAATATCGAAATAAGTGCTTTCGCTGAACAATATTCCATACAAAGCGCTGTCAATGATATTCCCCAAAGCTCCGGCAAGAATCATTGAGAAGGCAAAAATTACCCCAAAACTGGTGTTTTTCTTCGATAGCTTAACAATATACCAGCCAAGAAAGCCTACTGCAATGATGCGGAACAAGCTTAGAGCCAGTTTACCATAACCACCTGCGAACTGCAAGCCAAAGGCCATGCCGTTGTTTTCGGTGAAATGTATGATGAACCAGTTGCCTGCGATATTAAATTCCTGACCCAGGGTCATGTGGGTTTTGATCCAGATTTTTAAAGCCTGATCGAGGAAAAGGACAGTAAAGACAACTATAAATGATTTTTTCAGCACGATAACCTGACTCAGTTTATTTCTGTTTCAGTTTGGCTTCCATGCTCAAGGTGGCGTGAGGCACACTGCGGAGCCTCTCCTTTGAGATCAGTTTGCCAGTCACACGACAAATGCCATAAGTTTTATTTTCAATGCGGACCAATGCATTTTCCAGGCTTTGAATAAACTTCTCCTGCCTGCCTGCCAGTCGTGCATTTTCTTCTTTCGACAGCACCTGGTAGCCTTCTTCCAGCACTTTAAAGGTAGGGGAAGTGTCCATGGTATCGTTGTCGTTGCTATTGGTATAGGCTTCGGTCAGCAATGCCATATCGTGACGAGCTTTTGCAAGTTTGTCGAGAATAAGTTCGCGGAACTCAGCCAATTCCTCATCAGAGTAGTGGGTTCTTTCGATTTCTTCTTTTTCGTTTTCCGCTTTCATAATGTTGATGTGTTAAAAATTGTTTGTTATTGATTGATGTAGGATTAAATTCTTTCAACTTTGATTGCAACGGTGATTTCCTCAGTGAGATCAATGAGTTCGGCATCCGATAAAACACTGTCGTAAACAACGAACGAAGCAGCCAAGGTTTCAGAGCAAATGTAGTCATTAAAGTTTGACACGGCTGCTTCTATTGCCAGGTTTTTTTGCAGTTGCAAATTGATTTTATCAGTGACTTCAAAACCACGGTCTTTACGGATGTTTTGTATCCTGTTCACAAGTTCGCGGGCAATTCCTTCCTGCCATAGCATGTCGGTAACAGTGATATCAAGGGCCACTGTAACATTTCCCTGATTGGAAACAACCCAACCCGGGATATCTTCGGTAATGATATCTACATCCTCAAGCGTCATTTCAACTCTTTCGTCACCTATTTGAATATCATATTGCCCTTCATGTTCAAAACGGATGATGTCGTCTTGTGTAAAACCTGCTACTCTGGCAGCAATCTCTTTCATGAGTTTGCCATATCTCGGACCCAGGGTCTTGAAATTCGGTTTTATTTTCTTTACCAGAAATCCTGCCGATTCGTCGAGGTATTCCAGTTCTTTCACATTCACTTCACTCAGAATAAGCCCGCTCACTTTATCGAGTTGTTCCCTGATATGATCGCCGGTAACAGGCAGGAGTATTTTCTGTAAAGGCTGGCGCACCCTCAGATTGGTTTTTTTGCGAAGTCCGAGCACCATACTCGAAACTTGCTGTGCCAATTGCATGCGCTCTTCCAATTGCTTATCAATCTTGCTCTCATCGGCAACTGGGAAATCAGTAAGGTGTACTGATTCGGATATCTCAATACCGGATACTGAGTTCAAGTCCATAAATAGCCTGTCCATAAAGAAAGGTGCAATTGGGGAAGCCAGTTTGGCTACAACTTCAAGACAACGGTAGAGGGTTTGATATGCTGATATTTTGTCATGCGAATACTCTCCTTTCCAGAAACGGCGGCGCGACAAGCGTACATACCAGTTGCTGAGATGTTCGTTCACAAAATCGCTGATCAAACGTCCGGCACGGGTAGGTTCGTAATCGGCAAAAGCATCATCCACATTTCGGATCAGACTGTTAAGTTCCGATTGTATCCACCTGTCAATTTCAGGACGTTCAGCGAAAGGGATTTCAGCTTCCGCATAATTAAACCCATCAATATTGGCATATAGATTCCCTCTATAATTGTGAAATGCAATATATTTTCCTAAAACGCCCGAATCATTTCCTAACCCATTAGGGAATCGATTAGAAGTAGAATTTAATAATATTAAATTGGTATTTAAAGTAGCAGCATTAACAAAAATAATTTTTGCAAAATATTCAGTCGTCTTTTTAGTAACTGTATCAACGACTCTCACTCCCGTTGCTTTTTGCAATTTTTCGTCATAAATAATAGAATGTACTACTGCATTTGTTTGCAATGTCAAATTGCCGGTTTTTTGAGCCCATGGAAGTGTAGATGCATTGGAACTAAAATAACCTCCAAAGGGACAACCTCTTTCACACAATGATCTTGCTTGACAAGATTGTCTATTCTGTTCAATATGTATGGGTTGAGGAACTGTCAAATGAGCACATCTCCCTTGCACTACATGACGGTTATTAAATTTATGCATGATTTTAGACTGCATAATTTTCTCCGTACTATTCATTTCCCAAGCAGGTAAAAATGATCCGTCAGGCAAAGTATCTAGCTTATCATAATTACCACTAATCCCAGCGAAAATTTCAACATGTGTGTACCAAGATGCTAAATCATTATAACTGATAGGCCAAGCCCCAAAGCCATC
>CAZBRI010000423.1:0-3155 GCA_964494055.1 uncultured Anaerolinea sp. | reverse complement strand
CTGACTGTGCGACATGCTCCGGAATAGGTGTGCGACATCACCGGAATTCGCACAAGATGGGTAAATAATTCATATTATTAATAATAAAGTCTATTTTTACCAGATTAAGGCCGGTTTGGTCAATTTATTTTTCATAAATTCAGCATGAAAACAGCTCTTAGAACTGTAAGATTCATTAATGAGCACTCATTAAAAAAGGGGAAAATATTAACGCAGTTTATTACTGCATTCCTGCAATGCGGAAAACTGTTGTTTGCTTGATTTTTTTACTGCCAAAAATTTCCCTGGTAAAAGGGGTTATATCAATTATCACAGAGTTCCCCGGCTTTATTTTGAAATTCAGTTTCACTTTGAGAAAATATAAAAAAATATACCCCCCCTCCTTCCAGGATGGACCATCCCCGGAATAAAATCGACTTATTTTGATCCTTGTATTTTGTATTGATCTATTTAGTGCTGCTCAAAACAGGCTCGTCGGAATAGAATTTGAAGCTATGCCGGGTCTTTTTTGCATGGTACATGGCGATATCTGCAAATTGCAGCAGGGTTTCTGCTGTCTGACCATCCTGCGGGAAGAGGCTGATACCGATGCTGACCGATGTATGGAGTGTTTTATTCTCAACGACGATCGGTTCCTGTAAGGCTTTCAGCACCTTACTGGCTGCTGCGACACAATCCTCCTGGGAGGAAATGTCTTCGATCACGGGGGTGAACTCGTCGCCCCCCATGCGGGCGACAGTATCTGTACTGCGCATGCAGTTTTTCAACCGTTCAGCAACCGAACATAATAATTTATCACCGTAAACGTGCCCATGTGTATCATTGACCTGTTTAAAATTATCCAGGTCCAGCAGCATTACAGCCACCTTCCCGTCTTCTGGATCAGTGTGCTGCTCTCTTTTAGCTCTCTGCAGGGCCTGGTGCAGGTTAATATCAAACAACTTCCGGTTTGGCAATCCGGTCAGGCTGTCATGCGTAGCCATGTGCTCGAGTTTCTTCTCAAATCGTTTGCGTTCGATCGAATAACGGATTGAACGAATTAATACCTGGCTGCTGACCTGACCTTTGACCAGGTAATCCTGGGCACCCGCCAGCGTTGCCTGCAGCCCGATCGATTCATCTTCCTGCCCTGTCATGACGATCACGTTCTGGTCAGATTTGAAATTTCGGACAGCCATGAGAGTTTCAACACCGGCACTATCCGGTAATGACAGGTCCAGCAGCACAACATCAAAATGAAAATTAGACATCCGGTCCAGGCCGTCTTTCAGCAATTCGACCCGCTGAACATCAAATTCCACCGATCGGCTTTCCAGCAGCATTTCCTGGACCAGGCGGCTGTCACCCTGACTATCTTCAATGATGAGTACGTGCAATTTCTCTGTCATAAGCTAACCATTATTTGTTTCTCAAGAAGTAAAAATCAACCAAAATAAATGATCATGTATTCAAAAAAATATATCCGGTTCCTAAGCAGCCTGCTTCGGCAGCCTGACTGTTTCCAGCCAGAAACCTTCGAAGGCTTGAATAATCTGGTTAAATTGGTCCAGGCCGACCGGCTTGGTAATGTATGCATTCGCATAACGCTGATAACCGGTCAAAATATCTGTTTCTGCCTCTGAAGTGGTCAGTATGACGACAGGGATTGCGCGCAGGTCCGGATCTGACTTTATATTGACCAGAACGTCCAATCCATTGACCTTTGGCAGATTTAGATCGAGCAGGATTAAATCCGGCCGGACAGCATCGCTGAATTTACCGGTTTTATGCAGGTAATCCATGGCATCATCCCCATCCTTCACAAATGACAGGATATTCCTGACCCGGGCTTCCTTCAAAATCTCCTGGGTCAGGCGTACATCTCCCAGGTTGTCTTCGATCATTAATATTTTGATAGGCTCACCGGTTCGCTCCAGGTCCATTAATTCTCCATAAAATTAAAATTTTCAACTGATATCAATAGTTATTTAATTGTATCATACGCCATTCAACAGTTGATTAATTACGACCTTACAATGGCAGTGCTGATATAGTTACCCGGCCGGTTATGCTGTAAAATCAATTCATGGAAAAAAAAGATATTGAAGTTATCCGGAATTCCAGCCTGTTTGAGCATCTCCGTGATGGAGTATTTGACGCAGTTATCAACAGCTGTATCATCCGTCCCATAGAGGAAGGTGCTTTTTATTTTAAGCAGGGTGATCCGGCAGCGCACGCCTATGTACTGACTTCAGGCCGGGTGAAAATGCAGCATGTAACCAGCGGCGGGACACAGATCACCTTACGGATCATCACGCCGGGTGAAACTTTCGACGGTGCAGCTTTACTTCACCCGGAAGCCGGCTACCCTGCAAGTGCCCAGGCGGCAGAAGATTCAACTGCCGCTGCCTGGGATACAGACACCCTGCGAAAATTAGTCGAAAAAGACCCTGCTGTTTCATTTAATGTTATGAGCTTGATGCATGGATACATCATGGAATTGCAGCGCCGGGAAAGCGCTCTGACCAGCGAAAGGGTTGAACAACGCATCGCCCGCACCCTGCTGAAACTGGCTTCGCAGTCCGGGAAAAAAGTTGAGACAATAAACCAGGTAAAGAGAAGAGGCGTCAGCCTTGAATTCAACCTGGAAATGAAAAAAAACGGTTCAGATTAAAATAAATAAGGTCTCCGCCGGGCATGCAGCCTGACGGAGACCTTCAATTTAATGGAAGGGTTAAATATCTTCCAGCCTGATATTGATATTCAAAGTGCCGCCTACGTCCACGCCCTGCAGGACAATGGCCTTCCCGCTGCTGTGTCCGTCAAAGACCAGGCTGAAAGTCACATCAGAAATCGACGTGTTGACTTCCCGCTCTTTATAACCAAGCTTGCCAAAACTGTCACGGTAAAAGCTGATGGCGTCTTTCATGCTCATCTTGACCTGGAAATTTATTGACCCGTTACCCAGGTCCACCAGGTTAATGGGGTTTTCCGGCACAGGGAAATCTGTCTTGACTTCCGGCTGCCCCGCACTGGGGATTTCGATCGTGGGGTCAGCTGCCGCAGGTGCTTCATCTGTATTCAGCGGGGCGATCTCTTCCGGCGCAGAACCCTGGTCAGACTGCACAGGGAGATCGGAAGAGCACACGTCTGAACTCCAGTCACCTGAAGCTATC
>CAZBRI010000422.1:0-3162 GCA_964494055.1 uncultured Anaerolinea sp. | reverse complement strand
CTCTAGTCCGGGGAATTTACCCCGGGCTTGAAAATATTACCAAGTCAGCAAGCCTGTCGTCATTAATACCCATTCAGAGCCAATTTTTATGGATGAATTTGGGACAGCCTGAAGGTGTTAAATTATCCTTTTTACCGTTTGCGATTCCGATCCTTGCGATTATTGTCGGTCTCACTACCTTTGTTCAAACAAAATTGACTATTCAGCCATCAGCAAGCCCCAATGATCAATCTGCCCAGATGAACCAGATGATGGGTTTATACATGCCGGTTCTGCTTTTCTATTTTGCTTTGAACTTTGCTTCAGGTCTGGCTGTGTATTTTATTACCAGCAACCTTGTAGGTATCGCGCAATATGCAGTATTAGGAAAAGTTAATTGGAGTAATCTATTCAAGCTTGGTCCTGCAAAAAAAACCGATTTGAAAACCAAATCAGGTAAACGTTAATAGGGATGACAATGAAACGAACAACTTTGGAAGTAATTGCCCCTTCAATTGATGAAGCAATAGCTCGCGGCGCTGAACAGCTTGGTGTCGGTCGTGATCAAATGGAGATCGATATCCTGGATGAAGGATCGAAAGGTTTTCTGGGTATAGGCGGCCGGCAGGTCCGTTTGAGGCTGACTCTAAAAGATGAAGTTTCCCCTGAAGTTGTTGCTGTCTCTTCCTCATCGCAGCTGTCAAATGAAGCCGCGACAAGTGATCCGTTATTACTATTCACTTCACAGATGACAGGTGATCTGCTTGCCAAAATGAAGATCAAGGCCAATGTCCTTGTTAATTATGGCGAATCAGATAATCCAAATGGTGAACTGCCGATCATGATTGATATCAATGGGGATGATCTGAGTGTATTGATCGGCCGAAGGGCAGAGACCCTGAATGCGCTTCAATATATTCTGGCGTTGATCGTTAGTAAAGAAGCCAATCGCTGGATGCAGGTCATTGTAGATGTTGAAGGGTACCGTGCCAGGCGTGAACGGCAGCTGAGGCAGCTAGCTAAACGTATGGCTGAACAGGCTATCCGTACCGGAAAAAGACAATTGCTTGAACCAATGTCAGCGTCTGAAAGGCGGATCATTCATCTTGAACTCCGCGATCATGAGCTTGTTACAACGGAAAGTGTTGGGGATGAACCAAGCCGAAAAGTCAGTATTGTTTTGAAAAAATAACTCAAAAACAACAACCCGGCGGTTGAACAAGCCGGGTTGTCGAGTTTTTGAAGGTTATAATTTCTTTATGCTAAACAATTCCGATGTTCAGCCAGTTGATTATCTGCTGATTGGTCATATTACCGTCGATCTTACACCCAGGGGGCCGGTTATTGGCGGTTCAGTCTCTTATGCAGCGTTGACTGCCAGGGCTATGGGGTTGAAGGTTGGAATTGTCACCGAATTCGGCAATGAATTACCGCTGACAGATTTGGATGGAATTCAGATCATTTCCGGGAATTCAACCAGGAGTACAACATTCGAAAATGTGTATACCCCTGACGGGCGTATTCAATATCTCCGTTTTGCAGCCCCAAAGATAAATTTTGATCTTGTCCCGGAAATCTGGAAAAAATCAAAGATCATTCACATCGCTCCTGTCGCCCAGGAAGTTAATGCACAACTTCCGGCTGATTTTCACCCTGAATTACTGGGGTTAACCCCGCAGGGGTGGATGCGTGTTTGGGATGAAAAAGGCCGTGTGAGCCCCTGCAAATGGGATGATATACCGGCAGTTAACAAGTCCGGGGCTGTGGTTTTCAGTGTTGAAGATATAGGAAGAGACGAAGAAGTCATAGAACTGTTGAGCCATAATTCAAGGGTATTGGCAGTCACTGAAGGTGCGATGGGTGTCAGATTATTTTGGCATGGTGACAGCCGGAGGTTCAGGCCGCCGATGGTTACTGAGCTTGATCCTACCGGGGCTGGAGATATTTTTGCTGCTTCCTTTTTTGTCAGATTATTAAATACGCGTGATCCCTGGGAAGCTGCCCGTTTCGCAAACAGGATGGCTGCTATTTCTGTGACCCGTCCATCATTAATTGGCGTTCCAACCCCCATTGAGGTGGATAGATGCATGGTGGAAGTTCTTAATTAAATTATTTATCAATTGTTCGGAGGAATTAATTTGACTGCCCGAATTTATACGATGGTTAATCAAAAAGGCGGTGTTGGGAAAACGACCACTGCTATTAATTTAGGTGCTTACCTGGCAAAAGCCGGTCAGAGAGTTTTGATTGTAGATCTCGACCCCCAGGCGAATGCAACATCCTGCCTAGGGGTGGATAAAAACACTGTAAAACATGGAACGTATGAAGCGCTGCTTGGAATAACGAGTGCTTCCAACAGCTTATTAACCAATGCCACACTGGGCCTGACAATTTTACCGTCCTCACCAGCCCTGGCAGGTGCAGAGGTTGAGCTTGTCACACAGGAAAATCGCGATTCGCGGTTAAAGCATGCATTGGAAAAAGTGGCTGAAAAATTCGATTATATTTTGATCGACTGTCCTCCATCACTCAGTTTATTGACGATTAACGGATTGATCGCTGCCAGGGATGGGGTAATCATTCCAGTTCAATGTGAATACCTTGCTCTGGAAGGTGTTGGTCAACTGCTACAAACATTAGCCCGGATCCGTCAATCCCTTTTTCCTGCCTTAAAAGTCCGCGGTGTTGTGATGACAATGTATGAAAGCCGGGCACATTTATCCACTGATGTTGTCGGTGAAATTCGTAAACATTTTCCTGACCAGGTTTTTGATGCCATCGTTCCGCGCAGTATTCGTTTGGCTGAAGCACCTTCTTACGGTTTACCAATATCCATATATGCACCATCCTCGACTGGTGCGCAGGCGTATTCCGCGCTTGCCAAAGAATTATTGGCAGGAGATGGTGTGATCAATCCTTAGTATACAATTAAGGATACTCTGCCATTTTCATTATTTTTATTTTCTAGTGTTTGTCATTTGAAAGGAGTTGGAATGCCTAAACGTACCGGTCTGGGTAAAGGGTTGGACGCACTGATTCCTGGTGGTTTTCAAACTGATTCAACATCCTCTGATGGCCAATCCCAGGCTTCAGAAGGATTAAATTTAATTTCTATAGATCAAATTGTTCCAAATCCCAGATCGGAAGAGCACACGTCTGAACTCCAGTCACCTGAAGCTATCT
>CAZBRI010000421.1:0-3163 GCA_964494055.1 uncultured Anaerolinea sp. | reverse complement strand
AGATAGCTTCAGGTGACTGGAGTTCAGACGTGTGCTCTTCCGATCTCTGCCCTTCTGAAAGCCGGCGCGTTGAATAGGCCGATTACGGTACTGATTACATCTGATGAAGAATTGGGAAGCGAACATTCGGTTGAGCTGATTAAAAAGCTTGCTTCCGAAGCCTCCATGGTGCTGGTAATGGAATCGGGATTGGTTGATGGTGCACTCAAGACCTGGCGGAAAGGTGTTGGAGAATATTTCATAAAAGTCAAAGGTCGGGCATCTCATGCCGGCGGAGCACATGATGAAGGACGAAATGCCATTGAAGAGATGGCCCATCAAGTACTGGCCATTCAAAAAATGACGGATTACAAAAGAGGCACCACGTTGAATGTCGGGGTGATTCAGGGCGGCACCGTCAGCAACGTGGTACCAGAAGAAGCCAATATCATTGTTGATTACCGGGTTCTGCTGCCCGAAGAAGCAGACAGGGTAGATCAGGCGATCCAGAATTTGAAACCTGTAACCCGGGATACTACCCTTGAAATCAAAGGCGGTCTAAATCGTCCCCCAATGCCGAATGATGACCTGATGAAAGCAACCTTCAAAAAGGCAGAAAAAATTGCAGGTGATATTGGTTTGGAAATTTTGGCCGGCGGTTCTGGCGGCGGATCGGATGGCAATTTTGTTGCCCCGCTAGGTATCCCGCTGCTGGATGGTGTGGGAACTTATGGAGAAGGGCTGCACTCTGAACGAGAATATATTTTCTCCAGGAGTCTTCCTGAAAGAGCTGCATTTGTTGCCGCTCTTATTCAAAATTGGTAATAAAATAATTTTCAGGGCTGTCCGATAAAAAACCATCGGGCAGCCCTGTTTTTATTTAACCTTCACCTGCTATGGCATGGCATTTTTGACAAATTTTCGTAGTATCAGTTTCATTTAAAAACTTGATCTTACTATCACCGTTAGTTTTATGCCCGTTGTGACAGGAAACACAAGCGGCTGCATTAGGATCAGTGCTTTGCCATTTGGATAGTAATGCATGGAAGTGATTGCTCATATCCTGTTTTACTGCAATCGTATCGTGACATTTTGTACAATTTTGATCTGGAAACGCTTCTTCGAGAACTGCCGGCTGGGGATATTTCCCGCTGTAAAATGAGACAAGATCTGAAGCACCAGCCAATAAACCAAAGAAACGGCCAACTGGACCATTACCGGTATGACAATCTATACAGCGAGAAGCATTTTTATTTTCATGAAAACTGGCAAGGTCTACAGGATCTGCAGCCAGTGATTGGTTATAAAAGGTTTGCTCCCCTTCTGTATGACAGGATGCACAAAAGCTATTCTTATTTTCCAGCTGAGTACCGGTAAACATGGCTGCCAGGGCTAAAATGGCAAGTATTGCCACACCGCCCAAAAAATATTGAATTCGTTTATCGAGACTCTTCTTTACCGGTCTTTTTTTTATGACTTTTTTCTTGCTTTTATTCATGATATTCTCCTTTGGCAGTGAAATAGTATACTCCCGTGAAGAATAATTGTGTTAAATAGTTTAATTATTTATTCGGCCAGGGAATCTCAGAAGGACCAGTGTAACCGTGTTTTTCGGAAAAATAGATCCTTCCGTGAGATGGCTGCTGACAACCCAATTCATCAACAACGGTTAATTGAGGTATTTGACTACCGATAGGTGTAAATACCAATTGACCGGATCGACAGATCCAGGTTTCGATGACATAGAGAAAACTGTTTTCGCTTTCCCGGTCCCCCGGACGAAGTTCATCGCTCTTCCAATTGATGATCACCTGGCTGCTATTTCGCTCAGCTGTTACACCCCATGGAGAATGGTATCCCTGATTTGATTTGATCAAAGTGAATTTATCCGGATATACCAATTCCAGGGACATCACATCACCATTGAGCGATAATAAATCTGTCTTCACCCAGCAGGAGCCGGAATCACCATGCGAGCGGGTTAATACCCAGCTGCCAGTATCTGTTCGTCCGATCACATCCTGGACAGCCCCGGCGCGCAGCCCATATAAATATAAATACATGGCACCAGGTCCATACCTGCAGCTGACTTTTTCCGGTATGACAATGCCGCGCAGTATCATCGGAGTTGGAATGGTTTCCAGGATTATCGGTACGGGGTTTGGAGTATGTACAGCAGCCGAAGGGGAGGGTAAAGCTGCACGAGCGGGAATCGTAGCTGCAACTGTTCCGGTTACGCCTTCTTCTGTAGTTTTCATTACGAGCTGTTCAGTTTTTACAACAGTCAAAGTGCTTGATAAGGCGATTATCTCCCGGCTGGTTTCAGTACTGGGCGGCGTCTTTGAAGAAATTTCTTTTCCCTGGTTTGAATTGGTCAACGGAGTTATTGATGATGAACAGCTTACCAGCATACCCAAACATAGGAATATGATCGAATAAAGAAAGGCCTGCTTTTTCATTATTTTCCTGGTCAATCCAGGCTATTCAACCAGGTTCGGATCAGCAACCACAGGTAACCAGGCTGGTTTCAACGCTTTCAACCAGGATATTTCATCCTGACCATATTCAACACCCCCGGGTACCCGGTGAACGGTTCCGTGCGTCTGCAGAAATAATTCAAACTCATTTTTAGGATGGTTTGTGTTCAAAGAAACATTTATCTTTGCCGAATAAAGCATCTGCATAAATGGCTGTGATCCAAAATGATTGGATAATATGCTTTCGGCCCGGTGACCAAAATCATGCACCATTTCTTTGACAGACCTTTCATAATTGAAACCCATCATGACAAATTTACGGCAATTCATTTCGATGGCCGGGGCATTACACCAATAAGCGCGTGACCCGACCATCCGGCTTTCATAAAAACCGAAATATGGCGCACCGAACATCCAGACTTCATCTATAAATTGATCTTCAATTTTATTTATTATGTCAAAATCTTTGATGATTTGTTGATAATCGGCAAACAGGTAATTTTGGTTGTCATCACGGTAAGCGAGGCGGTCATTTTTCCATGCAGCATTCCATGATGCATTATCATATTGCCGGCCATCCATCAAAAGTGGAAATTTTTTAACTGTAACCATCTCGGTTACAACGTAAATTAGTGCATCACTGCTGATCATACGCATGGTGGAAATATAATCACGAACCAGGTTTTCAGTTTTTGCCCACTGAGCCG
>CAZBRI010000420.1:0-3173 GCA_964494055.1 uncultured Anaerolinea sp. | reverse complement strand
CCGACAACGGATGCCACCACGGCTCTGAACACTCTTTCCCTACACGACGCTCTTCCGATCTATACGGCTGGGAATCGTACTGGTATTCAGAAAACGATGCAGTTACAGCAGCAGGAAATGATTACACCTATTTTCCTGATTACCAAACACACGGAAATCAATACCATGTGCCATGGATCCTGACACAAATGAAGAATGCCGAACAAACTGAAGGGATAAGGCTGCTGGATTACCTGGACTTACATTACTACACTGAAAGCGGCGCAGCTATATCAAAAGCCGGGAATACCGCAAAAAAAGCACTGCGCCTGCGCTCAACCCGGTCGCTGTGGGACCCAACTTATACCGACGAAAGCTGGATCGGCGGTTCTGATCAACCAGAAGAATGGCGCAAAGTGATGCTGATCGCGCGTATGCACAACTGGATTGATACTTACTACCCGGGAACCAAACTAGCCATTACAGAATATAACTTCGGCGGGCTTGAAAATATCAATGGCGCGCTGGCACAGGCGGATGTGCTTGGTATATTCGGACGGGAAGGCGTGGACCTGGCAAACTTATGGAACTATCCCAACACGAGCGATGGGTTGGGTTATGAAAAATTTGAGACACTGCCGGGTGCCTATGCATTCAGGATGTTCCGGAATTATGATGGACTGGGCGGGAAATTTGGCGACCTCAGTGTATCCGCTCAAAGTTCCGACCAATCAAAATTGTCAATATATGCAGCAAACCGGTCTTCGGATGGTGTGTTGACAATAATAATCATCAACAAAACTGGAAAAAGTATAAAAAGCACAGTGCTGCTAAATAATTACCAGTCAACTGTAAAAGCAAAAGTGTTCAGGTACAGTTCATCCAATCTCAAGGCGATCAAACCAAGTACCAGCATCGCGGTGAAACCAGGCGGTTTTACCAGCTCATTCCCAGCCAATTCAATTACATTGATTGTTATTCCATAAAATTATTGTTTTTCTGAATACAAGTAATGATGTTTTTTTTCTTTTCTTCATCAGGTGTTAATCTTCAATTTTTATAATTATTTCCCGAAGAAAAACCCCGATAATACCTTATTTCACAAAGTTGAAGTAAAATACTTGGTATTCATATCTACAGAGGAAAAATAAATGAAAAAAGTTATTGTATTTGTAATAATTGGCGGATTAATTCTTTTTGGACTGATCCAACTGATCCCGATCGACAGAACAAACGCTCCCATAACACGTGAGCCGAACTGGAGCAGCCCGGAAGCACGCGCCCTTGTGAAACAACACTGTTTTCAATGTCACAGCAATGAAGTGGAATGGCCCTGGTACAGCTATGTAGCCCCGGCATCCTGGCTCATCAAATTCGATGTCGTCCGCGGGTTACACAATTTCAATTATTCTGAATGGGATAAAAACCCAGGCAATTTAAGCGACATGGTTGAGAATATAAATAGGGGATCTATGCCCCCCCTGCAATACACCATTTTCCATCCGGAATCACGGATGACTGATCAGCAAAAACAGGCATTAATCGACGCGCTGACCTCTACTCTTAAGTAGAAAATAAAAAACGCCTTCTTCAGTGAACTGCAGAGGGTGTTTTTTATTTAAATGCAGATTTATTTAACCTTTGATCACTTGCAATATTTCCGCAAGGATGGCTGAATTGCAGGCAAGAGATTCGTTGTAAGTATGTCCAGGTCTGCCATCCCAGCTGCCAAAGAAACCGCCGGCTTCATTGAAAATCACCGGGAAAGGGCCGCAATCCCAGATCGCCATGATCGGATCCAGCATGACCTCTGCCCGGCCGGTTGCGACAGCCAGGTATCCATAGGCATCTCCCCAGCCGCGTGAAGCAAAAGCACGCGAAACAAGACGGTTCCAGGCTTCCTCACGGCCATACCTGCTCATGTTGCGGGTATTTGTAAAACAAATATAGGCTTTTTCAAGCGAACTTTCAGTGGTGACATGCGCGCTGCGGCCATTCCACCAGGCACCTTCTCCTTCTGCGGCTGAAAGCATTTCATCGGTTCCAGGAAAATACGCAGCACCGACTTTCACAACCCCATCGATTTCAAGACCGATCAACACACCATAAAGCGGGACCCCGCGCATGAATGACTTCGTACCATCAATGGGATCGATGATCCAGCGGAATGAACTGCCTGAGTTTTCAGATTCCCCAAATTCTTCACCAATTATGTTATGGCTCGGATAATTTTTTTCCAGTTCATCCCGGATGAATTTTTCAGCTGCCCGGTCTGCTGCTGTCACAGGAGTATCATCCGCTTTGTAATCGGGCCGGATTCCAACATTGAAATAACCCTGGGTAATTCTTCCAGCCCGGTAGGCAAGGTCTGCTGCAAAATTATGATATTTTTGGAGATCCATAGGTTTTCCTATTTATTAATTGGAAAATTTAAAGCATTAATCAACAGAAATTGTTTCCACACACTCAGGGAAATTTAGGCAGCCATAAAATTTATTATTTGCAAAAGGACCATCTTTGCCAAACCTAAGAACCATTGTGATTCCACAGCGCGGGCAAATTGGAGAATAATCCGATTGATGCGGGACAGTAGTTTTGGATTTTCTGGCGGCCGTTTGAATCTTTTCGGATAGTTGCACAATATCGTAGGGCTGCTTTGAAAGTACATGGATCAGTGGAATACCGACAGATTCAAATATTGATTCTAAAAACTCATCAACCGGCCTATGTGCCAGCTGCTTGGGATAATCCAGCTCCATTGCAAGGGCGGGCTGAAGACTATCGGCCCAAATCAGTAAAAAATCAACATTTTTTCGCAGCAATTTATTGGCATATTGCACATTTTCATTCGGGCGTGCGACAAAAAACAGATCAGATAGGGCAACTTTAGGGCAGACAAAGAACCTGCCTTTGACCAGATCCGTCAGGACATGGAAAAAAGCCATCTCTGCTGAAGAGAGATAATTTAATCGCATTCGGTAGGGATTTTCAATTTTTTCAGCGGGCATCGTTGTATTGTAATTGAAAAAATTTCATTTTCCAGCATTAATCAGCAAATGCTGAAGCATTATTTTTTCATCCTCGAAAGTTTTTAGTTCCCCATCCAGCCAGGCATTTCGTAAAGTACGTAAAATATCCTGGTAGATAGGACCTGGACGCAGACCAAGTTTTTTCACGGAATGACCATTTGCCTG
>CAZBRI010000419.1:0-3179 GCA_964494055.1 uncultured Anaerolinea sp. | reverse complement strand
GATAGCTTCAGGTGACTGGAGTTCAGACGTGTGCTCTTCCGATCTCAAGCAGCCGGATAAAAGGTGCTCTTGAGGTCATAAGGATAAAAGAGGAAATAATATTAGGTAATTCAGGGATAATAAATATAGATCAAATTGAAAAATACACCGTAGAATTAACCATGGATGTATAAATGATTACAGGTATTGATTAAGTGCAATCCTAAAGCTGCTTGCTCGATTGCCCAGCGTGCTTCTTTATCAGTAACTGGTTCCCATTCGCCTGGCTAACGGTTCTGCACGGTGTATTCAGATAATTCAAAAGCCTCTTCTACACCTTTTGGAATCATACTCCCATCATTTTTAGCAGGCCTGGTAAAACTTCAATGACATATGTTTTGGGGAAGGATATTATTTGGTTTATTAGCAGAGCCATTAATGCCTTCTCTGCACATTGTTGAATATGAACTGGCATCCTCTGGCATTGCTCCTTTTGCTGGCCGGGCAGCTCTCCCGGGCTGCAAATCAGAGCGAGCCCGCTGCAGCCATGCTAAGGGTTCATCAACAGGCAAGCTCACATAATGCTTTTCCCTCTTTTAGTGCTCCCAGGTAAATCTGGCCGTTTGTATTCACCAACCGGTTGATTTGTTCGGTACTGGCCATGACGATATCAACAGGTCAAAACAATCCACGTAAAGCACGGCGAAAATTAAGAATACCCCCTTCCAGGGGTATTCTTTTTGAATTTTATATTCTTTAATCCTGTTTGTTTTTCGTGCAAAAAGAGATTATTCTTTGTTCTGGCAGCGTGCACCTTGTTTGGTTACACGCTGCCGTTTATTTTTAGGAGATATTAGTGGGAGGTCTTGGCTTCGATTGAGACAGCGGTCATGTCGGCTCCGTTGTAGCGGGCTTTGACTTCGTCGCCAGCGGTCAGGGCGGAAAGAAGTGCAGCAGCTCTATCCTTCCTGATCACGGTGCTGACTGTTACGGTGACGGTGACATCATCCGATGTACCGTCACGGGTGATGGTGACTGTTCCAGCACCGGTATCGACAGATTTGATGCGGCCTTCGAGTTCCAGAATATTGAGGGATGCTGATATGGCAGTTGCAACCAGGGTGGTTCCGTCATACTTTGCTTCGACTCTATCACCTACAACCAGGCTGGCTATGGTGGTGACAACGTTGGAGCGTTTGACAACTGTGGTCAAGTCAACGGTCAGAGTGACATCAACAGCGCTTTCTTTCTTGGTAATTGTGACAGTGCCAGCGCCGGTATCGATCGACTTGATTACGCCTTCAAGTTCGAGAAGGTTGGGTCCAGCACTGATGCTGAGGGCAGCCAGGGTGGCACCGGTGTAACGGGCACTAACCTTATCGCCGACCAGTAAGCTGCCGAGGGTGGTAACTACATTCAGTCGTTTGATGAGGGTTGTGCCATCCACGGTCAGGGTGACATCAACCAGGCTTTCTTTCTTTGTGATGGTGATGGTATTGGGAACAGACACTGTGTCTATTGCCTTGATCACACCTTCAATTTCCGGGGTGTTGACAGAAGCAGAGATGCTCAGTGCCGCCATGGTGCCGCCATCATACTTGGCTTCGACCTTATCGGAAACCAGCAGGGCGGAAAGGGTGGTCACAACTCTCAGACGCTTGATAATGGTAGAAGGTCCAACATTCAGGGTAACATCGGTAATGCCATCCAGTTTGGTAACGGTGACTGTGCCAGCAACAATATCAACTGATTTAATTACGCCATTCAGTTCGATGATGTTGGCTTTGGCATTGATGCGCAGGGCGAGCATGCCTGCGAAACCGTATTTTGCTTCAACCTTGTCGCTGACTTTGAGATCTGCAAGGGTTACGACTGTTTTACCGCGAACAATAACAGTTGATGGGCCGACATTCAAAACAACATCAGCAGAAGGCTTGAAGGGGGTAATGGTGATGGTACCGGCACCAGTGTCAACAGCCTTTACGGTTCCGGATACTTCTTTCAAAACCATTTCAGATTTCAGGAAGAATACTTCCAATGTTGCAGGGTTATATTTCGCTTCAGCTTTATCTCCGACACCCAGTTCTGCAAGCGTGGCTACTTTACCGTTCTTGCGGATCTGTGAAGCCAGGGTAATGGTTAATGTGACGGGGGAGCCTTTCCGGCCGTTGATGGTAATGGTGGATGCACCGGTATCAACTGCAGCGATGATGCCGCTGACTTCGCCGCCTTCGCTGCCCTTGGCCAGTACTGGACTGACAGCAGCGAACAAACCAAATATAAGTGACAAACTTACTACGATGGAAAACAACTTCTTGAACATGTAAACCTCCAGCAAACTTAATAAATATGGATAAAACAGTACTTGAAACTGACCTATCTGACACTCTAAATTTAACTTTCCTTTTGATCCTGTAAAATAGTACTTAGGTCTTTATATATGCCTCCCTGACTTAACAAATTTGTCAGGTCCAGCGCACTAACTAACAGGAAGGCAAAACCGTGTCAAACCGTACTGTTACCAATTCACTCGAATTGGATTTGATAATGATTAGTCGCAGCTTTTGGCAAAAAGTTACGGCTGAATTACACTAATTTCGATAATATTTATCGTTTTTATTTTAATATTGTTTATTTATTTAATCAAGTAAATATTTTATAAATAATATTGATAATCTTCGGAATTATTCTGTGAATAGACTAATGAAAAAACACAAGTGAATAAAAATCCATTATTTTACTGTGTCATATATAATATTCATTATTCAAGTCATAACCACCTTTGAAAAAATTTTGTTCAGGAATATAAAATGCCGAAATTTACTTTGATCGGGCTGGACGCAGATGACACGCTCTGGCACAATGAGCGTTATTATGATGAAGCCCAGGACCGCTTTGTAGAGATGCTGAGTCATTATCACCCGGAAGCCTGGATCCGCGAGCGCCTGTACCAGACAGAAACCCGCAACATTCAGCATTTCGGTTACGGGATCAAGGCTTTTGTGCTGTCGATGATCGAAACGTCGGTAGAGCTGACCGAGGGGCGGGTATCCGGCAAGGATGTTGGCAGCCTGGTGGATATTGCCCGGCACATGCTCTCTGCCCGCGTGGAGCTGCTTGATCACGTCGCCGAGAGCCTGCCTGCGCTGTCATCTTCTCACCGCCTGGTGCTGATCACCAAGGGCGACCTGATGGACCAG
>CAZBRI010000418.1:0-3182 GCA_964494055.1 uncultured Anaerolinea sp. | reverse complement strand
TATCCGGATAAAATATTTCACTTAAGAAAGCTAACATGACCTGGTTTTTTGGAAATCGAAAATCGCTGATCGTTATTCTTATCTCAGTCTTTTTACTGGCTGGGGCTGTTCGATTTTATGACCTGACCGACCTGCCGCTGGATTTTGCCCCTACACGGCAGCTTTTCTCAGCACTCAAAGCGCGCGGGATGTATTATGACTCACTGCCAGCCAGCTCCTCCATTCCTGAATGGCAGAGAGAAATGGCTGTCCGGCAATGGAAATCGATACAGGAGATTGAACCGCCGGTCATTGAAAACCTGACAGCATTCACCTACCGTTTCACCGGTGAATATTTGTGGATTGCCCGTGTTTATTCATCCCTATTCTGGGTTTTTTCGGGTATCGCGATTTTTCTGGCAGCCCAGGAAATGATCGGGACAAACGGTGCAGTAATTTCACTTCTCTTTTACCTGTTCCTTCCTTATGGTGTGATCGCCAGCCGAACATTTCAGCCTGATCCCCTGATGGTTTCACTCATCAGCAGCGCCATTTGGGCGAATTTCCATTGGGCAAATCACCGTGATGACAAAAACGGTAAACCCTGGCTGAGAGCGGCTTCAGCAGGTATATTAACCGGACTGGCTATTTTTGTTAAAAATGTTTCCGTCTTTCCGCTTGCCATGGGCTTAATTGCCCTGGTAATTGAGCAGCATCTTCATAATATCCCCGAAAATATTAAAGATAGTAGAGCCGTAAAATTCTGGCTGACAGCAGGGAAATTTCTTTCCAACGTTATAAAAGATACACAAGTCTGGGCAGTTGCCGGGTTATCGATACTGCCATCAGCCCTTTACATCATTTATGGATTATTTGTTTCCGGGTTTCTTGGCCAGCAATTTGCCTTCAGGTTCTTCCCTCAATTATGGCCTGATCCCGGGTTTTACCTGCGCTGGCTGGGCATGATCGAAGGGGTGATCGGCTTCGGTACATTGGCGGCCGGCATACTCGGGTTATTTTTGGTAAAAGGAAGAGTTAAGGCATTGTTAAACGGCTTATGGCTGGGGTATTTTATTTACGGTATGACCTTTGCATATCACATCACAACCCATGATTACTACCAGCTGCTCCTGATCCCGATCGCTGCAGTATCCCTGGCCCCGATGGCTGATTACTTCTTTGAAACAATTGAAACACGAATCACAGCAGGAAAATCGAAGAAATTTACAAAAATCATCCTGGCAGGCCTGGTCATCCTGGTGGTTTCGATACAAGTTTGGAATGTCCGGGTAACCCTCTATCGGAATGACTGGCGGAAAGACGAAAAATTCTGGGTCAGCCTGGGAGAAAAACTTGGAAATAACGGTCCTGTACTGACGGTTGCCCAGGATTACGGTTACCGTCTCGCGTACTGGGGCTGGCAGGAAGTTGATTCATGGTACGATTCCGGTGATCTCGAACTACGCTACCTGGACGGCCGAAACATAGACCTGATGAAAAGGTTCAAAGAACAATCAGCTGGAAAACATTACCTGGTTGTGACCCAGTTATCCAAATTGGCCAATCAAAAAGAGATAAAAAATTACATTTATCAAACCTTTCCTGTATTTGCTCAGGGTAAGGGCTACATCATTTTTGACCTGACAAAAACAAAATAATGGATCAACCCCTCATTTCAATCATTACGCCTTCCTTCAACCAGGCAAAATATATTGAACGAACAATTCGCTCAGTGCTTGACCAGGATTACCCCTCGGTCGAATACATCATCATGGATGGCGGCTCGAGAGATGGTTCAGTTGAAATAATTAAAAAATACGAGGACCGCCTGGCCGGCTGGGTCTCAGAACCTGATAAAGGTCAAACCGATGCATTGAACAAAGGTTTTGCCCAGGCCAGGGGGCAAATTCTGGCCTGGATCAATTCAGATGATACTTATCAGGCGGGGGCTTTCAGCAGTGCTGTAAAATATCTGACTGATCACCCTGAGGTTGGGCTGGTGTATTCTGAAACCGACTTTATTGATGAAATGGATCAAATCATCGGGCGCTTTCCTGCAGCGCAGACAAATTATCAAAAGCTGCGGCAGGGTTACGTGCACATCCCACAGCAGGCTGCTTTTTTTAGAGCTGAGCACTGGCGGCAGGTTGGTCCGCTTGACCCGGACTTTTATTTTGCGATGGATTATGATCTTTGGGTACGTTTGGCAAAGGTCACACAGATCAAGTACCTTCCGGGGCAAACCTGGGCAAACTTCCGACTGCATAACTCAGGGAAAACGATCAGTGCCGATGACCGTTGCTGGCCTGAAATGCTGAAAGTTCATTACCGTGACGGCGGGTCTTTCCTTTCACCCATTACCGCCAAATATTATCTGCGTAAACTTGCTGCACCATTTATCAATTGGCGCCGAAAACAAATGTTCAAGCAATAACCAATTATCTCCCAGGTAAACCTCATGAAAATACTCTTTGCCCCGGCATCACTTGATGAAATCATTGTGCTTTTACGTGCATGGCGATTCTGGCTTCTTGGCGCGCTCATTGGCGGCCTGGCCGGGGCGGGTCTTTACTTTATCAGCCCCCCTGTATACCGTGCACAGGCGACCGTGATTGTCAGTTTCAACATGGAAGGAGCCTGGCCGGATAAACCTGATAATGAATTATTTTATTACCTGGAACGTGAAAGCCGAAAGATCGAAGAAGCGGCCTGGTCAGATGATGTGCTAAAAGCAGTCTCATCCAAAACAGGTTATTCAGTTTCACAACTCCGATCAGGCTCTCTTGAGCTCAGTCAACCCCAGGACGGCGGCTGGCATTTTTACGGTATAGACCCATCAGCCAAAAAAGCCGGCGAAATGGCTTCAGCATGGGCACAGGCTTTCACTGAAAAGGTGCAGGCCGGAATTCAGAATGCGATCGAGATAAATGCTGCCCGTAAAGCACTGGAAGACTCCCCGTCAGACCAGGCATTATTGGAAAAGATAAAACAGCTTGAAAGCCATTCGATGGCAATAACACCTGAGATCCAGGTATCACATTCACAGGGCAGCGAACTGCCTGTCAGCAGGATCAGCAGCCCGGGAATGTACGTCCTGGCTGGCGCGGGCATATTCCTGGCATTGGCCAGCCTTGTGATACTTTTCCTTGCGCCGCTTCGTACCGGGATGAAAAAGTGAAACGATTCTCCTTATTTTCAATTTC
>CAZBRI010000417.1:0-3186 GCA_964494055.1 uncultured Anaerolinea sp. | reverse complement strand
CACACGGGTAGCCGATGGCTTCCACAGCTGCCAGGGCGGC
The DNA here is from genome assembly GCA_964494055.1 of uncultured Anaerolinea sp. Taxonomy (GTDB): domain Bacteria; phylum Chloroflexota; class Anaerolineae; order Anaerolineales; family Villigracilaceae; genus UBA5195. Next base: position 3,146 of record CAZBRI010000417.1, on the reverse strand, counting down.
TTCCTCGTCAAACGCCATCAGCACCCGCGGCGTGGGGATGCCTTCGCGAGCCAGCAGCTGACTGGTCACGTACTTGTCGCCGCAGCGCTCAGCCACCTGCGTGGAATTGACAACCGGGATGCCGTGCGCCTCAAAGATACGGGAAATGTACAACCCGCGGGAGAACGAGATGGAGCGTTCAAAGACAACATCCACATCATCCGGCAGCGCCGAGATGTCAAAGAAACGGTCGCCATCCATGATGCGCACAATCTCAACATCCGGCCGGCGGCCAAGTTCTTCAAGAAGTAATTTTTCTTCAGTGCGTACACGGGTCATCAGCATTCCAACACGGATCATGGTTTATTTTCCTTTTTTTTGAATGATTTACTGGTTATCCAGTTTCCTGGCGGATTGACAACAAAAACGCGCTCTCCGATGTCGGTGAGCGCGCTGGGTTACAGGGGATTGACCGGCAGAATGCCTGCCGCTAAACTTATGAAATCCTGTTTAACCAACGAATGCCCACAATTCCGATCACCGAAGTAATGGAAGTGGGCTGCCGCTTAGCCTTGGCCTCAAAAGCAATTGGGGTAACATATTTCATAATGACCGCATTTATACCTGTAATTATCGTATTTGTCAAGAATAATCTTGACCGAAACTTGTCCCGCAAAAAAACCTTATAGTGTGTTCAAAGTCAGCGAGATTCTTTTGCAATAATATTCTATCCCTGACTTGAATTGTCACTCAAATATTAATTGTTTAAAAATGCACAATGACTGATTGTATGGAACTGATCTTTGGCATGAAAATCATGGTACCAGCATCAGCGTTGACAATTGCATGGGCGGAATGATCCCAGCAATGGTTACTACCAGGCAGAACCCCCCAGCAGCCCTGTCTTTTACCCCGGGGAACAATTCAAAATTAGGTAATCAATAGATTGTGTTACAGTAAATAAAATAATAACCTTACTTCAGGAACGTGATGATAGCTTGTTATCATTTTAATTTGTTATGTTGAAAATATTATAGAAAATTTCAGTACAAGTGATAAAATTATAATTGTATTTTTTTTATCCGTTAATTTATTCGTATAGGAGATGCCATGAAAAGAGGATTTTTCACCCTGCTTGTCCTTGGCGCATTGATGGTTGGTTTTACAGGCAGCGCTTCAGCTGCCAAACCTGGCCAATTCACCATTAAAGTACGCAATCTGACCGGTGAGCCGGTTGGGTTCAACTACACCAATGCAGATGGTAATATCAGCTTTGCAACCTTCCCGGCCGGCAGCAGCAGCCTCACCCTGACCGAGGGCAAGTACAGCTACTGGGCTGTCCTCAACTGCGGTCATACAGCGGGCAGTTTCAACCTGGTTCAGCAAAGCCAAACCATTTGGCTAAAGTGCGATTCAACTTTCAGTGTAACCCTTGCCAAACCTGCCGGCGGTCGTGCATTAGGCTTACCCCAAACCTGCGCTGCAGGTAAATTGGCCTATCAGGTTTATGACTGGGATTCAAATTATGATACTGCGAGTTTCTGGAAATCATATGGCGTTTTTTGTTTTGATACTTCGCCAACCGAGCTTGATTCATACGAAGCAACGATCTGGATTGATGGCGATACTTTTTGGTACGAATACCATGGGACTGGTTTGGGCGTCGACAATTGCGGCGGTTGGAACGATCCCGGTGAAGGTTTTTATTATACGGAAGATCCTAAAAGCGGCAATTTTTGCCCATAATATTAATTTGAAAATTTCAAGATATTAGCCATACCAGTCTGCAAAATAAACGTCAACCCTTCCATCATAAACGCGATGGAAGGGTTTTATTTTTATTTGAATCTGTGAAGGGGTAGCGGCCGCCAATCTGAAAATTCAATATAAATACATTATTTTCCACAAATGGTGCAGTTTTCAAGTTTCTTTATCACCAACCCCCCCTTTTTTCTCGAGCAAATTCCCTTAAATCATCCAGCTTCCCAATCTCATTCGAGTTTGATCCATTATCAATCATTCAACTTGACACTAGATTGTAACAGTGTTATATTATTACTGTCACGTTCAACAGGAGCGAAATATGCAGGAATACTCAATCCAGGATCTTTCACAGCTTACGAACATACCGAGGCGCACGATCCATTTCTATTCGCAGCAGGGCTTGCTCCCAGCCCCGGAAGGCGGCGGGCCCGGAACCTTTTACAATGAGATTCACCTGTTGTGCCTCAAACTCATCCCTCTGCTCAAATCAGGCGGGATGCGGCTGGATGATATCCGAGAATTATTCAAGGAGAAATCAGCAGAGCAGCTGCAGGCACTATTTGAACAGGTCAACCTGCCCCGTGAACCGCAGCCTGCTATTCTGCCGGTCAGCCAGCCTTTTGCGCATTACCAGCTGCCAGCCGGTATGATGCTGTCAGTCCCTGGTACGCTTTCCACAGCGGAACGGAAAAAATTATCTGAAATATTAAATTTCATATCCAGGGTCTTTTCGGAATAACAGGAGGAAAAATGGAAATAGAACAGATCTCTTTACCCCGCATTGTTGTCAGCAAAAATATTAAAACCGCGCTTCCGCTTGAACACACGGCTGTATCAGCGCACATCACCGGTCTGACCGCTGAAGTATCCATATCCCAGCGCTTCCGCAATCCGCTCGCCAATAAGACCGATCTTGAGTACCTGTTCCCGCTCCCGCATAAAGCTGTCGTTACCGGATTTGAATTCAGAGTGGGTGAACGCATTATCAAGGGCGGTGTATACGAGATCGAGCAGGCACGGCAGGGGTTTGAGCAGGCCCGCAAAAAAGGTCAGCGCACCAGCCTGCTGGAGCAGCGCCGCCCCGACCTGTTTGCCCTGCAGCTGGCAAATATCCAGCCCGAGGAAATCATTCACGCAGTCACCAGTTATCAGCAGGCTCTTCAGATCACTGAAGAAGGCTGCGAATTTGTCTTCCCGATGGGCATCACCCCGCGTTATCACAAACAAGGTGACGAATCACAGGCAGAACTGCTGGATGCCCCTATCGCAGCCTCGAATACCGAGATCGGAGACGTGGAGATCAGGGTGACGGCAGACACCGGTATGCCTGTGCAGCCGCCAGCCAGTCCATCACACCCCTTGCTGATTGATTCTGCCAGCCCGGGACACTTCTCAGTCAGCCT
>CAZBRI010000416.1:0-3200 GCA_964494055.1 uncultured Anaerolinea sp. | reverse complement strand
CTGAACCGTTCATTATAGGTAGTATTGCGGTGTTTATCCTTGTTGCAGGTATCATCCTGATCTTTGTCTGGATTTCGAGTGATAACGGTCCAAAACTCGCTTTTATGATGTCCCCAACCCCGACAGTGACGATTACACCGACACCAACCAGTACCAATACACCGGAACCAACTGCCACTGAAACGGCTGTGCCAACAGAGACTGTTATTCCAACTGCGAGTGTTCCTTTTGACTATACTGTCCAGGAAGGCGATTCGTTGTACGATATTGCTTTGAAATTTTTACCCAATGACGATTTCGGCCTGATGAAAATCTTTGCATTGAACCCTGAGATAGACCAGTCTACCGGCAATGTGTCGATCGGACAGATCGTCAAGATCCCTGACCCAAACTTCCAGCTGCCGACTGCCACAGCCATCCCATCGAATTTGCCATTCGGCACAAAGGTCCAGTATATTATCCAGCCGCTGGATACCATTGCTTCGATCGCGGATAAGTTTAACAGCACCTTTGACGATATTGTCAAAGAAAATAAAATTACTGATCCCAATAAAATATATTCCGGGCAGGTGATCACCATTCGGGTCAACTTGATTGTTCGAAGACCCACCATTACTCCCGGCGCTTCACCCACACCGCCATCTCCATTTACACCCACACCTAATGGATAATCTGGAAAAACGGCATTTTATTTGGAAAAAGGCTTAAACAATTCAGCGAAAAACTGGATAAATTGACAGGCAATAATACTGGACAAAACAGGCTGCCTGAAGTAAAATTTGTGCCCGTTGTATTGGATTAATTTTTGGAGGAAACACCTTGGCAAACATTAAGTCACAAATTAAACGCAATCGTCAGAATGAAAAACGCCGTTTGCGCAACCGTACCTTCCGTGGTTCAGCCCGCGCTGCAGTACGTGATGCTCGTGCCACCATTGAAACCGGTAAACCGGATCAAGCCGCAGTCATCGAAGCCATCAGCCGTTTGGATAAGGCTGCTGAGAAAGGTGTTATTCACAAGAATAATGCCGCCCGGCGCAAGAGTCGCCTGATGAAGGCGCTCGCTGCAGCGACTGCGAAGTAAAGTTACATACTAATTTGAGATCACTTTTGGCGGAAGCATTTATGCTTCCGCCTTTGTGATTAAACCATCAACACGGCTATTTTGTGATAAAGGTCACATAACTTTGGTTACCAATGTAGAGATAAAAACGATATTAGTTGTGATTTAATGAATAAAGCAAAATAAATTTATTATTACGCACATCTAAAGGAGTAAAAAATGTCTAAAACAACCAAAAACCTAGAAGCTGCTTTTGCTGGTGAATCACAGGCCAACCGAAAATACCTGGCATTTGCCAAAAAAGCTGACCAGGAAGGGTTTGCCCAGATTGCAAAGCTTTTTAGAGCAGCTGCAGCGGCAGAGACCGTGCACGCTCACAATCATTTTAATGCTCTTGGCGGCGTTCAGTCCACAACCGAAAATTTAAAAGCAGCCATAGCTGGTGAAAATTATGAAGTTGTTACCATGTACCCCAGCATGATCTCCGATGCTGAATCTGAAAGTGAAAAGAAGGCTTTATCCTCATTCAAGTGGGCTTATGAAGTTGAAAAAGTCCATGAAGCCCTGTACCGTTATGCCCTGGAGCACATGGATCCCAACACCCCAGTCGTTGATTACTATGTCTGCCCAATCTGCGGTTATACACACCAGGGTAAATTTGAAGGCAAATGCCCGGTTTGCAACACCCCCGGCGAAAAATTCTTGAAGATTGATTAATCTTTCTGAACAAAAAAAAGACCCTTGCGGAAGCCTTGCAAGGGTCTTTTTTATTAAGTCAAAAGTCATGTTTTATTGTCATAAAATCATCCGCCTGCATTATGGCTGCATCAGGGATGTTATAATATTTTTTAATAATTGAATTAACACAGGTGAAGCATGTTTGAAGTTGAGCAGCAGGCAATACAGGCGAAGATCGATAATTTTTGCAAATCCATCGACATTCCTTCAATGGAATTGAAGTTTTCTGCCATTCCGTTCAGCGGTGAGTGGGGGATTTCAGTTTCGTTTTTCCAGATCGCAGCCAACGAGGCAAAGCTCAATCCGGCTGCTGGAAAACCTGTGCCGCAGCGTGCTGCAGAACTTGCCGCAATGGCGCGCGAGTTTGTTGGGTCCATCCCGTCCATCAGCCATATCGAAGCAGTTAAGGCTTATTTGAATTTTTATTTCTCAACCTCCGAATATGCTGCCAGGGTAGTGAACACAGTTTTAGAAAACGGGATGAAGTTTGGAGCCGGACAGCCAAAAGGTGAAAGGGTGATGGTGGAGTATGCTCAGCCCAATACACATCATTCATTTCACATCGGGCATGCCAGAAATACCATACTGGGTGAATCGCTTGCCCGTATTGTTGAATTTGCAGGTTTTGAAACCATCAGGGCTTCATACCCGGGAGATATCGGGCTGGGTGTGATCACAGTTGTGTGGGCATATAACAAGTTTTACCGGGGTCAGGAACCACAGGGTGTCCATGAGCGCGGTCAATGGCTGGCAAATATTTATGTTGAAGCCACCCGCATGCTTGAACAGAAAGATGGCGAGACTCCTGCTGAAAAGGCTCTGAGAGAGTCTTATGAAAGCGAGCGCAGGGAGTTATATAAAAAATGGGATGCCGGAGATCCTGAGATACGCAGCCTGTGGTTATTAACCAGGGAATGGAGCCTGGAAGAATTGCGGGATATTTTACGGATGCTCAGTGCAGACATCGATGTCTGGTTTTTTGAAAGTGAAGTAGATGAGCCGTCAAAAGCGATTGTTGATGAATTAATTGAAAAAGATATCGCCACAGACGAACGCCCGGGCGGCGGTGCAGTGATCGTAAAGATCGATGAAAAGCTTGGACTGACCAAGGAGAAATACCGGACAAACGTCATCCTGCGGTCAGATGGTACAACCCTTTACCTGACGAAAGATCTTGCACTTGCAAAAGTTAAATTCGAACAATTTCACGTGGACCGGTCGATCTATGTGGTCGATGTCCGCCAATCCTTGCATTTACAGCAAACTTTCGCGATCCTAGGGTTATGGGGTTTTCCGCAGGCAGAAAAATGCTATCATTTATCATATGGTTATGTCAGCCTAGATCGGAAGAGCGTCGTGTAGGGAAAGAGTGTCCAGAGCCGTGTACAATAACAGGGTGG
>CAZBRI010000415.1:0-3207 GCA_964494055.1 uncultured Anaerolinea sp. | reverse complement strand
AAAAACCTGCCCGCCTATCCACATTGCTGTGAAAAGACGGGCTGATTGAATTCTGATGGTCCAAATTTATCTTACCTACTGTACATATTTTCCGGAGATTTATTTTTATGGTTTGAATTCAAAGGCTCCGATGTCGAATACACCGCTTTGAGGTCTCGCTATCCCATCAAAATCATCTGCATTCCAGCTGCCTGCATTGGTGCCCTTATTGATCAAAACTGAAGTTGATTTCAGATGGAAGTTATAACCAGCCAGGTTCATCAAGCCGGGATCAGTTACCCAAATATCATTGGACAGCATCCCGCCCAGGGGTCGAACACCATCAGATTTGTACACTGCGTTATTACTTATTTGCACACCAGTGCTGGAATCTGTCAGGATATACGTGGCTGCCGCTTCTCCATAATCGATGAATAAATTATTGATGGCATAGGCACCGGTGATATTTCGGAACCAGATGGCCGGTGAACCAGTCCCGTTGACATGTACAAATGTATTGTTTATCACATTCATATTCGTGATGGGATCCAGGCCATCCATATGGTAGAAGGTCATTGGAGAATACCCGGGATCATGCATAATGAAGACATTATTCTTCAGGGTGATGTTGTTGACAGGCTGGTTGATATTTGAGATCTGTGTGATCTGATTGCTGCCGTAGGTGTTGGTGTGATCACAGATGTTCTTATCAAATACGATATTCTCAGCCGGACCCCAGGTTTGGAAGCAATCCACATGCGGATCAGTAGTGATCAGAGATCTGTCAACAATATCGTGAATATAATTTGCAGTGAATGTGTTGCCAGAACCAAAGAACCAGATGCCATCCTGCTTGGTGTTCGAAATATCATTGAATTGGACCACATTATTATCACCTGTGATCCGGATACCGAAATCGCTTGCCGGATTTGTTATGGTGAAACCCTTCACTTTGTTATTATTGCCGGTCAGGTAAAAACCGTTCATTGTCACCGTTCCGCTGGCAATATAACCAAGACCAGATTTCCCGTTGGATATAAATTCCGGGTAATTCCCAGCCAGCACCGTCACCGTTGTGCCGCTTGCCATGCTGTTTGCTGCCTTGGTGATAGTTTTCCATGGCGCTGATTGTGAACCGTTATTGCTGTCAGAACCGCTGGTCGAAACATAATATATTGAACTGGATGCCGGTATCGTTGCAGTCGGTGTATTCGATACAACTGTCTGCGTGGGGGTGCTGGTGTTCACCACTGTCGGCGGTATAGTCGCCGATGGAGTATAAGTTGCTGTGGCAATACTCGTCGGAACAGATGTTGAGGTTGGAGTTCTGGTAGGGGATGCCTGGATGGTAGGCACCTGTGTGCTTGTCGCAGAAACCAGCGGGATTAAAGTCTGTGTTGGGGCCGCTGTATTCGTATAAGTCGGGATAACCGTCGGAACAACAATTGCCGAGCCATAGGTCAGTTGGATCGTCTCATAATCGATCTTGGCATCCCCGCTGGCATTGTTTGATTCTAACCTCAGCAGGATATTTCCAGTTGCATTCACATATTGACCCGCTGCACTCACCTGGAAGGTTAACAATTTCCAGGTATTGGCAGTTACACCGGAATTCGTTCCGATCGGTACCCAGGTCCAGGTTCCTACATCATATATTGACCAGGTCCACTTTTGAGTTCCATAGGCTGGACCTTTATAATTTGCTTTTACAGTAATACTCTTAAGAGGCAAACTGGATACACTGCCTGGAAGTTGATATAAATGTAAACCCTGGTAAACAATGTTCGGGGTGGTAAAAGATACATAATCGGCACTGGTATCCTTTGTCCCTGATTGATCCTGTACCGACATGACAGATACACTCTGCCCGCCGGAGCTGCCGGATTGGGTGGAATAGTAGGTTGTATAAAAGCTGGAGGGTAAAGATTGTGTTGCCGTGGCTGCCGCGGCTTTTGGCAGGCTGGTTGGCGTAGCAGTAACCTGGAGCACGGTGATATTGCTCGACCCGACGTTCAAACCATCAATATCCACATTGCTGCCAGCTGTATGGACTAATTTTATTTCATGCACCCCGGCCGATAGGGCAGGGCTGACCCATTCCCGCTGGTAAAGCGTTTTCTTACCAGACTGGTTGAGTGTTCCAGCACTGACACCGTCGATCAATATATCTAAGCTGCCTTTCTTGGCAGCGGTTGTGTAAACCACGGAGAACATTGAACTATTGATCAAAACACTGACACTGTTCCCCTTCTTCTTCGAAACATGTGCCTGTCCACCTAATTTTTTAGAAGTTTTTGCGTTGCTCCATTTTCCTGAATAGGTCATTCCTGAATCAGTATCGTTATACTTCCCATCAGTGAGAATGGTTTGCTGAAGCGCTGTAACACTGACTTCAGCCAGGCTGCCGCTTGCGTTCGCAGGACTGAGTCCGCCTATAATTGACGCAAAAAGAGCGGTGATGATCACACTTACGATCATCAAATTTCGGAACATTTTAGTGCTGCTTGCATTCATTTACTATCTCCTGTTGATAAGCACATCTAATGGTTCAGGAGCCAGGTTTATGCAGCGGTGTGAGCGTTGGAATATTGTCAAAATGACCGTTCTTTAAATACCCCCTGGTCACTTCTGGTTGGTTTGCAATGAGCAGAAAATATTCTGCTGTGATACACTGTGATGAATACCGCTAAAAAACAAACCAGCGGTTTAAGATAGCTAGAACCGCTGGTTATACTGGATTTTGGCGGCCTGGCTGTCATAACCAGAAAATTCCGGTTGTAGACCCATAGCTTTGCGCCCTCAGCTTTTGCTGAGTTTGCCTTTTTCAAAAAACTGATGTTAAACTTCTGTGCTTACTGTCAGGATTATAGGGTCTTACACATGATATTGGAATAGGACTACAGTCCTACTGTCAATTACAATATTGTAAGGTTAACATATCCCCCATTCTTCCTATTTTTTATTTATTTTCATTTTGCTTTTGTATTGAAATTACTGTGATAGCTGAATTTTCATAATTTTACAGAACATCATTCTGGTATCCATTTATCCTTGTAACTTGATCGAATTACCTCGATTATTGACAAATTGACACTAACAAATCCATCCAGGGGTAATAAATTATCATCTTCATCATAGTATAATCAATTAACCAATGCACGCTCCAACACTTTCCTGGTGTCAGCAAGCAGCAGGGAAGAACAGCATTAAACCGTGGTGTTATGGCTT
>CAZBRI010000414.1:0-3207 GCA_964494055.1 uncultured Anaerolinea sp. | reverse complement strand
TGTGATCCAAAAGATATTGCTCCTTATGTTTTTGTCCCTGGAGATCCAGGCAGAGCAAAAAAAATAGCTGAACATTTCGATTCTCCGCGATTTATCAGCGACTCCCGTGGTTATTGCGTCTATACAGGTACGGTGGATAATATTCCCATGACAGTTTGTTCAACTGGAATGGGAGGTCCGCAGGTGGCGATCGGTATAGAAGAACTTGGTCATATGGGTGCCAACACTTTTATCCGCATCGGATCATGCGGTACTTTGCAGGATGAGATTCAACCCGGAGATGTAATTATTGCCACCGGCGTAGTCCGGGGGGGAGCAACTGCTGATCGTTATTTACCTCAGGCATTTCCGGCTGCGCCAGATTTTGGTGTATTAAGCGCCTTGGTGGATGCATCCGATAAATTGGGGATCAAATCCCATGTCGGCCTGGATTGGGCAGGTGATACTTTTTATGCTGAAGGGGACCCGAAATATTGGGAAAAGCTAAAAAAAGCCGGTGTTAAATCTGTTGAAATGGAAGCAGATACTTTGTTTGTTATTTCAAATTTTCGCGGCTGGCGTGCAGGGGCCTTGTTTGCCTGTGATGGTACATCATCTTTGATCAAACCTGAATGGGGTGAGGCAGCTTTCAGACAGGGAGAAGAGAATGAGATTTTGATTGCCATTGAGGCAATGAAAAATATTGCGATCGCAGACAGCAAGTCAAATTAATGGATTAATACCTGATATTTTGAGCAATCCTGATCACAAGATTGTGCTGCAAACTAAATAAGATACATCAAAAATTTTCATAGATATATAGGTAAAAAAGATGGAATTCCATATTCATTGTGATCCAAAAGACATCTCCAGGTATGTTTTCGTTCCGGGCAGTCATGACCGGGCTAAAAAAATCGCATCCTATTTTTCGGATATGAGGGTGATAAATGAAAACCGGGGTTACCTTGTGTATTCCGGAATGGTGGATGGCATATTTATGACCGTCTCAAGCACCGGGATGGGGGGACCATCCACAGCGATTTGTATAGAAGAACTTGGACACATGGGTGCTGATACATTTATTAGGGTCGGCTCTTGCGGTACTTACCAGGATTATGTAAATTGCGGGGATGTGATCATTTCAACAGGCACCTATCGGGATGGCGGAACAGCGAATATATATATGCCGATCGAATTTCCGGCGGTCCCAGATTATTCACTGACCAAATCTCTTGTTGAGGCAGCAAAAAGCAAGAATCTCAAGGTACACGTCGGACTGGGTTCCGCAGGTGATGCGTTTTATGCGCCAAGGGATCCAGCCAAACGCGACCTTCTGAAACAATCCGGTGTGATATCGGGTGAAATGGAAAGCGATACATTATTCGTTGTTGCAGCAGTCAGGGGGTGTAGAGCTGCGGCTCTTTACACCAGTGACGGTACATCGACGGAAACGAAACCCGCCTGGGGTGAAGAATTGTACAGGCAGGGAGAAGAGAATTTGATCAAGATAGCACTGGAAGGAATGAAGAATATTGCCAGGGCTGATGGTTTGTAATTTAATAAAAAGAGTAAATTTTGATGATCAATTTATTTTTGCCTGGAAAAAAATGAGGTAAATTTTGAATCAACCAAGAAACATTATTATTGATTGTGACACTGGTGTTGATGATGCGCTGGCAATATTATTAGCACTTCGTTCTCCCGAATTTCATGTTCTTGGCATTACCTGTGTTGCAGGAAATGTCGGGCTCGATAAAGTTGTTAGAAATACACTCGTGGTTGTGGAGCATTCCGGGGTATCAGTTCCAGTATATGAAGGATCGTACCGGCCATTGCTTGGAGCCGGAAAGACTGCGGAATATGTTCATGGAATGGATGGTTTGGGTGATATTGGATTCCCGGAGCCAAGGATACAGAAAAACCCTGAGCATGCAGTGGATTATCTTGTCCGAACATTCATTGATTCAAAAGAACCGATCGACCTGATCACAACTGCTCCCTTGACGAACATTGCTTTGGCATTGCAGAAAGACCGCCGGCTGGAAAACAAAATCAACTCACTGGTGATGATGGCCGGTGCTGCTGACAGCGGTAATACGACACCCGCAGCGGAATTTAATGTTTATGCTGATCCTGAAGCGGCAGATGTGGTTTTTAAGAGCAATATCCCTAACAAAGTGATGATCGGTCTGGATCCTATCAGGAGAGCAGGGTTATATGCCGTGGATGTTGAAAAGCTTGAGAAAAGTACACATCCATGGTGCCAAATGGCCGCGAAAATACTCCGGTCTAACCTGGTGAGGTCCAAAAAGGCAACCGGTCAGGATTTACCGACCACCCCGCCTGACCTGGCAGCCCTGGCAGTTGCCCTGGATCCAACCCTGGGTACCGGTGAAATGTTGAATGTGAATGTAGAAACAGCTGGAACTCTCACACGCGGGATGACCGTTGTTGACCGCCGGCCATTCAGAGGTGTGTACCGGCCAGCCCCAGAACCAAACATGAAGGTTATCTGGACGATCGATGAAGACAGGTATCGAAAATTAGTGCTCGATACTATGTTAAAGTAATCAATCGAAGAACATCAGGTTTTTATTTCCAGGAGGAGTTTATGACTTCTGAACAAAATGTAACAGCTGGTATTGATTGGAAAGCACGGCGCAAGGAAGCTGCGGCATTCATCCAAAGTAAGTGCAGCCTGAAACCTGAGATCGGATTGATACTTGGTTCAGGTCTGGGTGACCTGGCAGATGAAATACAGAATAAGACGATAATTCCTTACAAGGAAATTCCTTATTTTCCGCTTTCCACGGTCAAAGGTCATGCCGGTGAAATGGTGATCGGTACCCTTGAAGGAAAGAATGTAATTGCCATGAAAGGACGCTTTCATTTTTATGAAGGTTACTCGCAGCAGCAGATCGCTTTTCCGGTTTGGGTGATGCGTACCCTGGGTACATCGGTTTTGATAGCAACCAACGCAGCAGGCGGCATCAACCGTTCATTCTCTCCGGGTGATTTGATGATCATTGTCGATCATATCAACCTGCTCTGGGATAACCCGTTGATCGGACCTAATGATGATGAGCTGGGAGTAAGGTTTCCGAGTATGCGCCTGGCGTACACCTGGGAACTGGTTGAAACAGCCCAGAAGGCAGCACAAAAGGCAGGAGTTGAAGTAAAACGTGGTGTGTATGTTGCCACACAGGGACCAAATTATGGAACAGGTGC
>CAZBRI010000413.1:0-3213 GCA_964494055.1 uncultured Anaerolinea sp. | reverse complement strand
ATAGCTTCAGGTGACTGGAGTTCAGACGTGTGCTCTTCCGATCTGCCGGCATGGGGCTGGTCAACATCCGCCGCTGCGTGGACCGCATGGACCTGGAATCGACGGTCGGCAAAGGCACGCGGCTGACTATGGAAATCAACCTGAGCGACGCCGAAAGGTTCAAGGATAACCTTCCAAACACGTAATTTTGACTTTCCCCCCTGCCATCCCGGTTCTTGAGATGAAAATAATATAAATGAAGAGAGAGCACCCCGGACAGTTCCACCGGGAAAGGAATCTGAAATGAAACTACAAGAGATCATTGAAACCCTGCAGCTCAAACTGCTGACGAATCCGGCCGACTTCAGCATTGAACCCACTGGCGGATACACATCTGACCTGCTGAGCTGCGTGATCGCCGGCGCCAAAGCCGGTGAGCTGTGGGTTACCCTGCAGGCGCATGCCAACATCGTCGCCGTCGCTGCCTTGACGGATGTGGCAGCCGTGATCATCACCGAAGATGCGCAGCCAGACCCGGAAGTGATCGAAAAAGCCAATCAGCAGAATGTCACCCTGTTCTCCACCCCGCTCGGCAGCTACCTGGTCTGCGGCAGGCTGTACCAGATGCTGGGAAAAGGGAAATAAATTTATTTTTCCCCGAAACCGGATCATTCCAGGCCGGTGACGGGATCATCCCAAATGCGAACATACCGGTCGGACCTGCATGTACATACTTATTCTTGTATATTGTCAAAATGCGCAATTTTTGGAATAAAAAAAACTCCCCGAGGTGGGGAGTTGTGGGTTTTGTAGATTAGTTTTTAGCCGCGAGCTAATCCGCCTGTATATTTACTCATGACATAGTCAAGTTCTTCGTCTGTGAGATCGGGTTGTATTTCCTTGACCGTAGGATCGTGACCTTCCGCGACGTAAAAAGTCATACCGGAAAGTCCTTCCGCGATGTTATCAAGATCTTCTTTTGCCCATTGGGCGAAAATATTATCGGATATTTTTTCCATAATTACCTTTATGGTTTATTATACAACTTAATGAGTAAATCTCCAAATTGTTTTGAAATGGGACGCGGGCTTGGATTGTTGACGTATTCAGCCCACGCTTCTGCTATGAATTCCCCGATATTTATTATGGGGTCTTTGTTATCCGTAGCATATTCTGATAAATCTTTTTTAATCTCAGCCTTTGTAAACGAATTATTTAGCTTGAGGAATTCAGGACAATTCTTTATCCCCAACATATTGTCTAATTGGTGAGCATACAATGCGAACTTACCGCTCGGACCTGCATGTACATACCGTGCTTTCCCCCTGCGCTGCGGTGGAGATGATCCCGCCGCTGATCGTGCAGGCGGCTGTTGACTGCGGCATCCAGCTGATGGCGGTCACCGACCACAATGCCTCTGCCAACGCTGCTGCTGTCATACAGGCTGCAGCCGGCACAGGGCTGATCGTCCTGCCCGGCATGGAGCTGCAGACCCGTGAAGAAGTCCACATGCTCTGCCTGTTTGACAACCTGCCCGCCCTGCAAAAACTGCAGGAGATCGTAGACAGTTACCTGCCGGCCGTCCAGAATGATGTGGAATTATTCGGCGAACAGTTCGTGGTGGATGTGGAGGGTGAATTCATCCGCAGGGAAGAACGCCTGCTGCTCAATTCAGTCGACATCAGCCTGGAGCATGCCGCCCGGCAGGTGCAAGAACTCGGCGGGCTGGCCATCCCGGCCCACATCAACCGCAAAGCCTACGGCCTCATCGCCCAGCTGGGACTGATCCCGGATGGACTGGATGCCCTGGAGATCTCCCGCCACATCCAGCCGGCCGCCGCCCGGAGCACCTACCCGCAGATCGGCAGCGCAGTCCTGATCCAGAACGGCGACGTCCACATGCTGGACGGCTTCCTGGGCTCGACATATCTCGAAATCGAAGCACCCACCATCCCCGCCATTCGCCAGGCCATCCTCGCCAAAAACACCCAGGCCGGCCGAATATGGATCAAAGAATAACCAATGTACTCAATATTTTTAGCTATCACACCCAATCCCAGTAACCGTAGAGTCCCGCCGGGATCGCAGAGAAAATCTATTGATCTCATGAATCAATATGTTCTTTCTCACCGGTTTTCTCAAAACAAAAACTCCGTGCTCTCCGTGCTCTCAGTGGTAAACCGTTCTTGACCTTGATACTGGTCTTTCTCAAAAATTCTCCGTGCCCTCCGTGCTCTCCGTGGTGAACCGCCCTTGATCTGTTTTTTCAAAATAATCCCTGAGAGCCCTCCTATCCAATAACATATTTCTCATGGACAACTGACACCTCACTTTATGACATTTGTTAGTTGACGCACCATCTAAACCAAGTTAAACTAGCATTAAGTTTGTGATTAATTTCACAATTTATTGCAGATAATCATTTTTGTGGAGTTTTTTGAATGGAAGAAACAACGAAGATACAGGCCGGCAGCAGCGTAGAGGATGAACCTGTTCATGACGAATACGGCCTGTGTGATAACAAGCGCGGGCAGATCGATCAGATCATCGCCGACAACATCAACCGCCCAGGCGCCATGATGGTCGTCTTAAATGAAACCCAGGGAAAGATAGGTTACATCTCCGCCGGTATGCAGCGCTATATTGCCAAAAAACTGCGGGTACCGGTCGGTGCAGTCCACGGTGTGGTGACCTTTTATTCCTTCTTCACCACTGAGCCGCGCGGCAAGCACACCATGAAGTTCTGCATGGGCACTGCCTGTTACGTGGGCGGCATCCCGCAGCTGATGGAAAAAGCCAAACAGCTGACCGGCACCGAGATCGGCAAGACCACTGCAGACGGAAACCTGACCATGGAAATATGCCGCTGCGTGGGTGCCTGTTCGCAAGCGCCGGTCGTCAGCGTGGATGATGAAGTAATCGGCCATATTAAACCCAACAAGTTCCCGGCAATCATCAAGAAGCTGCTGGAAGGCTGAACCCCTAAACCATGAGAGAGATCGCCCTGCACCTGCTGGACCTGGCTGAAAACAGCGTGAGCGCTGGTGCTCAGAATGTGAGCATCAGTATCAAAGAAGATGTTCCTGCCGACAGGCTGCATGCGTGTATCACCGATGACGGCCGCGGCATGGATGCCGAGACGGTGCGCAAGGTGACCGATCCATTTTATACAAGCCGCACAACCCGCAATGTCGGCCTGGGCATCCCGAGCTCGGAAGAGCGTCGTGTAGGGAA
>CAZBRI010000412.1:0-3243 GCA_964494055.1 uncultured Anaerolinea sp. | reverse complement strand
GAACATGGATTTCAAAGATTGGTCAATAAAGTTCGGCCATTGATCAGGCACAATGGATGGCTTGTTTCCATCAATAATGCGATATATGTCAGCGGCCGGGATTACCTTTCTTCACTTGAAGCATTGTGTGCAGACGGATATTTATCCATTGACGAAATTCTTCCAGTTCCGGATGATTTTACCGGGTATGAAAACCCGAGGTCAGGATCACAGCCCGCTGACCCGGCCCCTTTCAACCATTCGACGAAGATTGTGATCATGAAAGTAAAAAAGAAGATGAATTCCTGATATTGCTATGCGAATATTTACACTATAATACTGACTGGCATAATTTAAAAAAACAATCCTAATAATACCAATATTACAAGATAGGAAATACTGCCCTAAATGAATCGGATCATAGGAATAATCCTGACAGCCATATCAGCAGCAGCATTTGCTTCACTTTTTGTTTTTGGCAGGTATGCATATGCGGACGGGGTGGATATTTATACATTCCTCGTTTTTCGTTTTGGGATATCAGCAATCATGATGGGAACGATCATGCTGCTGCGCAGGGAGGCATTTCCAAAGGGAAAGACTTTGCTGATGCTGATCGGCATGGGAGCAATTGGCTATGTCGGACAGTCGTTTTCATACCTGACCGCCATTCGATATGCATCTGCAGGACTTGTCGCCTTGCTGCTATATTTATACCCAATTTTTGTTGCAATTCTATCCAGTATTTTCCTTCACGAAAAGATTACCCCTTACGTGGTCATTGCCCTGGCTGTTGCGCTCGCGGGTACTGCCCTAACCGTCAGCCCTGAGGGCGGACAATTGCCTGGTATTCTCCTGGCTCTTTTCGCAGCGAGTATTTATTCGGTTTACATTATTGTTGGCAGCCAGGTAATACATCAGGTCAGCCCATGGCAGTCATCGACAGTTATTTTTGCTTCGGCTGCCCTTGTGTACGGTACGATTACAATATTCTCAGGTCCCCACTTACCAGCAACAGCTGCAGGATGGCAGGCGATTGCAGGGGTGATCGTGATCGCAACTGTTATCCCGGTCATCACCTTCCTGGCAGGGATACGCATAATAGGACCAACCAATGCGTCCATGCTCAGCACAATTGAACCGGTGGTAACTGTAATTCTTGCAGCATTCCTGTTCAAAGAGAAATTAAGCCCGATCACCCTCTTCGGCGGAGCATTGATCCTGATTGCAGTCATCATGATTACCAGGCATGAACTCAGAAAAGTCTGATCAACAGATAAGGCTTTCTCAGGTTTAAATTAAATTAGAATTTTCGAAAAAAATTGTACTGACCATTTGTTTCAACGGAGCCAAAATATGTTGGAATATGTGAACCTCGATCTATCCATCACAAAAGAAGAATACGACAAACGAATCAATCCCTTGCAGCAGAGATTGTATGAACTTGAGCATGCCGTTTTTGATGCGAAAGTGCCGGTGATGATCGTTTTTGAAGGCTGGGCGGCGACGGGGAAAGGCCGGCTGATCAGCATTGTGGCTGAGAGAATGGATCCAAGAGGGTTCCGCGTAGTTCCTGTGACTGCACCCCGGACAATTGAAACACATTACCCGTGGTTGTGGCGTTTCTGGCAAAAAATTCCTGCCCGCGGGCAGATCGTTGATTATGATACATCCTGGTATAGAAGAGTCCTGACCGACCGGATCAATAAGACCATCCCTAAAAAATCATGGGAATCTGCCTACCAGGATATTGCAGAATTTGAGGAACAACTTGCGGCAGACGGGACAGTCATTCTCAAATTCTGGCTGCATATCAGCAAGGAAGAACAGGATAAGCGCATCAAGAAATTATTAAAAGATAAATTGACCGATTGGCAGGTCAGTGCGGACGATCATCTGCAGCATAAAAAATACGATAAATATTACCAGGCGGTTGAAGACATGCTCTCACGGACCGATTCTCCACATGCACCCTGGACGATCATTGTTTCGACCGACCGGTATTACGAGAGAGTCAAAGTGCTTGAGACAATCATCATCGCACTTGAACAAAGATTGGGAATTCCATCCAGCCTCGGACCCAAAAATAAATTACGGCGGAAAACTGCTGAACTCCAAGGAGCCGTCAATGCTTAACCGGTTAGATCTCACACTCAGCATGCCAGTAGAAGAATACAATAAACAGCTGAAAGCTTTGCAGGCAGAGCTCCATCAGCTGGGTTACCAGGTTTATACCCAGAAAAGACCGGTTGTGATTGTTTTTGAGGGCTGGGACGCATCCGGAAAAGGCGGCACGATCAAACGACTGACAGAACGCATTGACCCAAGGGGTTATGTCGTATGGCCAATCGCTGCACCTGCCGGTGATGACCGGGAAAGGCATTATTTATACCGGTTTTGGAGAAGGCTGCCTGAACAGGGACAGATCGCAATATTTGACCGGTCCTGGTATGGCAGGGTTCTGGTGGAGCGGCTGGAGAATTTTTGCAGCGAGGCAGATTGGAAACGGGCATACAGTGAGATCAACCAGTTTGAACGGCAAATGACTGATTTTGGCGCAATCATTTTCAAGTTCTGGATGCACATCAGCAAGGATGAACAGTTGAACCGCTTTAAAGAACGCAAACGGACGAACTATAAATCCTGGAAGATCACAGAGGAAGATTGGCGAAACCGCGGAAAATGGGAAGATTACCAGGTGGCGGCAGAAGAAATGCTGCTTAAAACCAGTACCCAGAATGCCCCCTGGACGCTGGTGGAAGCCAATGACAAGTATTTCTCACGAATCAAAGTCATCAAAACGGTAGTTGATAAACTAAAACATCAGCTCACTTGATATCAACTATAAAACAGCAAAGCTCCAAAACGGGTGATCAATCCGGCGGCCAGGGCGACAATGACTGTCAGAGCGGTGATCCAGAGCATGCCCTTTGTACCAAGCTCTTTTCTGAGCATAATGAGTGTTGCCACACATGGCACATAAAACATCACGAAAACAGTGAAGGTCAAAAGCTGTACGGGCGACATGACAGATGAAAAATTCATTGTTCCAAGTGCCTGTCCGAGCATCACCAGGGAGAGTTCCTTGCGCAGAATTCCGAAAATAAGGGGCACACCTACAGCGGAAGGCAGCCCAAGCAGCCAGGTGATGGGTCTGATCAACAAATTAAAATACACTGCCAGGTTAAAATAAATTAGCATCTCCAGAACGCCGCTGCCAATGATCAATGTCGGCCAGGCTTCCACAACAAACTCACGAATCCT
>CAZBRI010000411.1:0-3260 GCA_964494055.1 uncultured Anaerolinea sp. | reverse complement strand
TGGGTAAAGAAAAAAAAGCTTCCTGAACTTGTAAACAGCCTGGCGACAGCATACATCAGAACTGCCAAAGATAATCGCCTGACACCTGAAGCTTTGAGAACATTACTCGATTCAACTCATCGTTTGCCGCTAGCAGAATTGGGTTGGGATATATATGCCAATTATCAGCGTGCATTAAATTATCGCGGCGCAGTAGATTTTGATGACTTGATCAGGCTTGCCCTGGATGCGATTTCCAACTCAACAGAATTGAAAGAAAGGCTGCAGCATCGGTTTCCTTTTATTCTTGAAGATGAGGCGCAGGATTCCAGTTCCTTGCAGGAAAAAATCCTGTCAAAGCTATCTTCAGGTAATTGGGTTCGTGTAGGCGATCCAAATCAGGCGATTTTTGAGACTTTTACAACTGCAAGACCGGAATACCTGCTGGAATTTATTAAGAAAGCAGACAAAAAACAAGATCTTCCTGTTTCTGGCAGATCGCAGCCTTCAATAATAAATTTAGCAAATCGACTCATCGATTGGGTCAATAATGAACATCCGGTTGAAGATTGTAAATATGCTTTAACAGTGCCATATATTATGCCAACAGAACGGGATGATCCGCAATCAAATCCTGAAAATAATCCCCAGGTAATATACCTGATTGGTACAAAGTACACGCCTGATGAAGAATTGCAAGCAATTGTAAAATCAATTAAAAATTGGCTGCCATTGAATAAAGATAAAACGGTAGCTGTGTTAGTACCTTCAAATCGAAGGGGCGTGGAAATTACGGCATTATTAAAACAAAATAACATTGATTATTTAGAATATTTATCAAGCACATCTGTCACACGGGCTGCGGCTGGGGCATTATCAATTATTATTACTTATCTGTCTGATCCTTCATCATCAGCTAAGCTCGCAAAGGTTTTTCATGTCTGGCGCCGAGCCTGGAGAAATGATGCAGAAAAACTTGAACTTTATAATGGATTGTTCAATTTAATCAGAAAGATCAATCACCTCGAGGATTTTCTTGCTCCTTCTGAAGACATCAGGGATTACCTTTCAATTACTGATACCTTAGCGGATGATGTAGCAGATGAGTTGAATATTTTCAAAGAAAAAATCCGGAGGTGGCACGAGACAGTCTTACTCCCCATCGACCAGATGATTTTGGCAATTGCGCAGGATATTTTCACAGAACCTGCAGATTTAGCACTATCTCATAAATTAGCAATCCTGCTCAAGCAGGTCGGCAAAGATCATCCTGATTGGCATTTGCCTGAATTGGCCAACGAGTTATTAGTAATTGCAAAAAATGAGAGGAAATTTCTTGGTTTCAGTGATGATGATTCTGGTTTCAATCCGGAAAAATATAAAGGTC
Organism: uncultured Anaerolinea sp.; assembly: GCA_964494055.1. Classification (GTDB taxonomy): domain Bacteria; phylum Chloroflexota; class Anaerolineae; order Anaerolineales; family Villigracilaceae; genus UBA5195. Next base: position 1,894 of record CAZBRI010000411.1, on the reverse strand, counting down.
GAGTGGTTGTCTCAACCATGCACAAAGCTAAGGGACTTGAGTGGGATAAGGTTTATTTATCTTCTGTAAATAATTATGACTTTCCTTCAGCACTCGACAGTGATAATTTTATTTCCGAAAAATGGTATGCGAGAGAAGGATTGAACATTGAGGCAGAAACAATCGCTCAGCTTAATAATGCGATAAAAAATTCAGAATATTCCTGGCAGAATGAGGGAGAAGCAACGATTTCAGCCAGGATCGATTATTCAAGAGAAAGGTTGCGATTACTGTATGTCGGTATCACAAGAGCGAGGTTAGAATTGGTGATAACCTGGAATACCGGCAGGAATGGTAATCAAAGACAGTCATTACCTTTCGCCGCATTAATGGCTGGCTATATGCTAAATTCGAATGCAAATTACTGATAGTGATAATAAACTGTGTGAACGAAATGGAGAAAATCATGCCGCAATTAGCTGAAAACAATGACGGAGAACAGATCTGTGAGATTACTGCCAGGTCTGGTATGTTTAACGAAGAAGAAATTCAGTGTGTAAAAGATATCTGGCAGCAGCATATTGGATTGGGGAGTGAAGCAAGCGGGTATACTTTTTTTGTTCAAAAAGATGGTGATAAGGTTCAGGGTTATGTATGTGTAGGCCCGCGGGGGTTGACAGATCGGGTTTATGACCTGTATTGGATTGTTGTCGACCCTGATTTGAAGCGCTCCGGAATTGGCAGGCTGTTGATTAGCCAGGCAGAGCAGCATGTTAAATATTTAAATGGGCGTATTGTTGTGATCGAAACATCTGGAACGGAAAAATATACAGGAACAAGAGAATTTTATTTATCCTGCGGATATAACCATGAAGCCACATTGAAAGATCTTTATTCCGAGGGTGACGATCTGTGTATTTTTACAAAAAGAGTCAATTGAGCCTATTTTTTTTGCATTATTTTGAGAAAAAGGAATAAAAATGGAACAAATTTTAACTGGCAAAAACGTATTAATCACGGGAGCTACAAACGGGATAGGATTGGTCACGGCCAGAGAGCTGGCAGCTTTGGGTGCAAGGGTCACGATTATTGGGAGAAACAAAGAAAAATGTCAAAGTACCATCAGTGATATTAAACTGATTTCGCCAAAATATCAGGTTGATTATATTTGTGCTGATCTATCAGATAATGAAGGTGTTGAAGCAGCTGCCGGTGAATTTTTAAAAAGAAATTCAAATTTGGATATCTTGATTAATAATGCTGGCGGTGTTTTTATGAAAAGGGTGCTTAACAAAGACGGCATTGAAATGACATTCAGTTTGAATCATCTTGGTTATTTTCACCTGACATATCTTCTTATGGAATCACTCCTGGCGAACGATGGTGCACGAATTATCAATGTTTCTTCAGACGCGCATCGCGGCGGGCAAATTAAGTTTGATGATATTCAATTTGAAGCAGGATATTCTGGATTCGGAGCTTATTCACAATCCAAGCTGGCAAATTTACATTTTACATATTTCCTGGCTGATAAATATAAAGGGACAAATTTAACCTGTAATGCTCTCCACCCCGGTTTTGTGGATACCGGATTTGGAAAAAACAATGGTAAATTGATGACATTGGGTCTATCGTTAATGCGTCCTTTTCAAAAAACTGTTGAAGATGGTGCTTCGACCAGTGTATATCTGGCTGCTTCACCTGATGTTGAAGGAATAAGCGGGAAATATTTTGTTCAAAGTAAAGCAGAGAAATCGTCACCACAATCATATGATTTTAATGCTTCAAAGAAACTCTGGGATTTAAGTCTTGTGATGTGCGGTATTGAAAAATGGTAGTAAGTGAGCAGAACAGAGATTAACAGCCATGGAGATCGGAAGAGCACACGTCTGAACTCCAGTCACCTGAAGCTATC
>CAZBRI010000410.1:0-3314 GCA_964494055.1 uncultured Anaerolinea sp. | reverse complement strand
ATCACGACCTGTGCGCGCTGCCCATCGCCAACGGCAAATGCGCCACGGAAGTGATGGATGCAGAAGATCCGCTTTTCATTTTATACACCTCCGGTTCCACCGGTAAACCGAAAGCCATTCTGCACACACACGGCGGTTACATGGTGGGTACCTATTCCACCCTGAAATATGCCTTCGATGTCAATGACGAAGACCGGTTCTGGTGCACCGCTGACCCGGGCTGGATCACCGGTCACTCCTATATTGTTTACGGACCATTGATCAACGGAGCGACGGTCTTTATGTTCGAAGGCGGACCATCATACCCTTACCCCAACCGTTGGTGGCAGTTAATCGAACGTTACGGCATCACCATTTTCTATACAGCTCCGACCGCCATCCGCGGTTTGATGCGCTTTGGCGAAGCCTGGCCGAACAAGCACGACCTTTCCTCCCTGCGCCTTCTCGGATCTGTCGGTGAACCTATCAACCCCGAAGCCTGGAAGTGGTTCTACCGCGTGATCGGCAAAGAAAAATGCCCGATCATCGATACCTGGTGGCAGACAGAGACCGGTGCCTTCATGATCACACCCACCCCGGTCGTCCCGCTCAAGCCCGGTTCCGGTACCCGGCCGTTCTTTGGACAGGAAGCCGAGATCGTGGATGAAGACGGAAAACCCGTGGAGGATGGAGCTGAAGGTTACCTGGTGCTTAAGAACCCTTGGCCATCCATGCTGCGTACTATCTACGGCGACCCGGACCGCTATGTAAAATCCTACTGGAGCAAATTCCCCGGCAAGTACATGACCGGTGATTCGGCCCGGCGTGACAAGGACGGGTATTACTGGATCATCGGCCGTGTTGACGATGTGATCAAAGTTTCCGGCCACCGCCTGGGCACCGCTGAAATCGAATCAGCACTAATCACTCACACATCCGTCGCAGAATCCGCAGCGATTGGTCTGCCGCATGAAGTGAAAGGGCAGGCAATCGTGTGTTTCGTTCAGCTCAAAGCCGGCTTCCCGGCAACTGAAGATCTCGCCGAGGAACTGCGGCAGCATGTTGCCAAGCACCTTGGACCGATCGCCCGGCCGGATGAGATCAAGTGGATCGACAAGCTTCCCAAGACCCGCTCAGGTAAGATCATGCGCCGCGTACTGAAAGCCCGCGCACAGGGTCTGCCGGAAGGCGATCTCTCGACATTGGAAGAATAAGTCCTGCAGCCTTAAATTTTATTTTGATTTTTTGTTGGTTATTTATAAAACAACGTGGCTTTTGTGCACGTTGTTTTTTTTATTTTTATTTTATTAGCTTCACCGGATGCCCCTGGTTAAGCTATGTCAGTGAGAATTTTTACTCGTAATGCATGTATTCAGCAATATGACCATCAACATCCACAGTCCCGATCCACTGATAGTGCCTTTCACCGTCGAAAATGCTGATCTTATGCGAAAAGAGCTGGTTATCGGGGGCGTGAACGTAAATTGTCACCTGCCGTGTTGTGAAACCTGCATGCGCCGGGTTGATCGCATATGCTGCTTGAATTTCGCTGAGTGTCTCAGCCTTATTTACAAAAACATGGTGCGTTGCATAAGACAAATCAGGTGTGTTATCAACACTTGCATCCCACTGCAGACTGGTCAGACCTGGAAGGTTATATTTGGCTTCCACCAGCTTTAAAGCATGTTTCAAAGCTTCATCAACGCTATGACCTGAATTGGGCTCCAGGGCAGATACAGTGAATGGTTGGTAAAGAATAGGGCCGGTAAGAATAATGCATACTATTAATAACCTGGTAAAACCGGTTAATAACAAAGACGTTTTCATATCAATTCTCCTTTCAACCAATAAGACTTCTCCTCCTTAAAAAAAGATTAGCACGATCTGTACCGATAATCAATAAACAATAAGTACTAAATAACTGCATCCATTCCCGGTAATTATTCTGTGAGTTTTTTTAGAGTGCTTAATTCCAACAACAGCTATTGTAATTTTCCGAAAAAATTTTTTTTTATCTTTTTAATTTGAGTGCCATTATTAATTTGCGGGTGAAAGGGGAAGATTGATCAAAATGAAAAGCCGGCACTGAATTCAGTACCGGCCTGTAGATTTAGTTATAGTTGATATAGTTTTCGGGATTGTTGAAAATGATCACGGTCGTGGTTGAGATCGTAAAGCATGACATTGTACAGGCTGGTCGGTCCGCTTTCAGTATGGAATGCCTGCCGGTTCCAATCATCAGCTGAGATGGATAAGAGCAGGCTGACCAAATTCTTGCGGTTTTCTACATATTCTGCAAAAACCTGCTGTATGTTCAGGCCGGCATAGTCCCGCTCCAGCACCCACGGTTCGGTATTTACACCATGCAGGGTTGGCCGGTCTTCACGCAGGATGGCTTCAGCCCTCGGGATGAAAAGGTCTTTATCGCAGTCCCGCAGGTGGCAAAGAATTTCCAGCATAGACCAGCCGCCGTCTCTTGGAGCTGAAGTTTTATTTTCATGCATATAACGCATCACGTAATTATGCATCACGCCCGGTGCGGCCTGCAAGAATGCGATGATTGCCTGCGTCGAAGAATAATCCACTTTCAAAGTATCCAGGTCCGTATTTTCCAGGTAGCGCTGCAGATCCCTGTACCAGCCGGATTCAATCCCATCCCGCCTGGTGCCTGAATTATCCAGCCAGTAGATGGGCACGCCAGCCTGCTGAGACGGCACGACATCCCGCTCCAGGCTGTCACCCACCATCAACACAGGCCCATCCACCCAATTCATTTTTGCCAGGAATTCGGGATAATATGCCACAGAGGCTTTGGCAAAATGGAAATTTTGAAAGTCAGATACCAGGGTAAACGGGTATTGTTCTGGTGCCAGGCCGGCCCAGCGCAGCCGGTGATCAATGGCTTTGCGCGGGAAGAGCGGATCGGTGGCGACTGCCACATTCCAGCCCTTTGAAAAAGCCCATTGCACCAATTCAACTGCCTCTGGCCGGGGGGTTGTCAGGCTGCTCAGGCTGGGGAAAACTTCATCATAAAACCTGTCGATCTCCGCAGCCAGATTTTCCCTGGATGTATCCAGATCCGGGTAGAAGTTCTCGCTGAAAACCTGTTCGAGGGTCCGGTCTGTACGGGTACTGCCGTACATGATCTGGGTGCTTTTGAGAAGCGCATTGATGAATTTGTCAGGGGCAGCATGCGGAGCCATGTGCCCGGCAAGCTTTTTGAAATACGCCGGGATAAATGAATCGATATTGGTATCCAGCAGGGTATCGTCCAGATCGAGCACCAAGCTGAAGGTCATTTTATTTCACCTCGAAAACGGGCGGGATGGGGTGAC
>CAZBRI010000409.1:0-3316 GCA_964494055.1 uncultured Anaerolinea sp. | reverse complement strand
CATTCATGGACCTGACAATGTTCAATTAGGATCGGTACGAGTGTTTTTACTAGAGAAACCCCCGCTCCTCGTAATCTAGACGGCTCTGCACACTCTTTCCCTACACGACGCTCTTCCGATCTCAGTGGAGATCGACCTGGATCTTTCGGAAACAGGCTGCAGCAGTTAACACAAATATCTATCCAGAACAAAATGAAAAACTCAGCCGCGTTCAGTTCTGTTCCACAAGGATAAACAGTCATGAACCATCACTGCATCTACTGCATCCTCCCGCCGCACATGCTGAAAAAGATTGCGCTGAATGGCTCGACAGAACAATCCAACAAGGCGGTCAACACCATCATCACCACCGAGCAGCTGCGCGGCCGGCGTCATGGAATTGTGAGCATGGGGACGCTGGGGATGGCGCTTTCGGCTTTTCAGCCGGCAAAACACCGCACAGTGTATGATGCCCGTTTCACCGCCAGCCTGCCCGGGACGCTTGCCAGGGTAGAGGGCGGCCCCCTATCAGCGGATCCGGCTGTCAACGAGGCTTACGAAGGCTCAGGGGTGACGTACGACCTGTTCTCGGATATCTACGGCCGCAATTCGATCGATGGCCGCGGTTTGAAGCTCGACTCCACTGTCCATTACCAGAAGAGTTACGATAATGCTTTTTGGGACGGCCGGCAGATGGTTTACGGGGATGGGGATGAGGACCTGCCCGTCTCTCAGCGTCTTTTCAACCGTTTCACAATCGCCATCGATGTCATCGGCCATGAGCTGACGCACGGTGTGACGCAGAATGAAGCCAACATGGCTTACTGGGATCAGTCCGGGGCACTCAATGAATCATTTTCGGACGTATTCGGGATCCTGGTCAAGCAGTATCAGCTCAAACAGACTGCCGTTCAGGCCCGCTGGGTGATCGGTGAAGGCCTGCTCAGCTCAAATGTACGGGGAATCGGCCTGCGCTCGATGAAAGCCCCTGGAACTGCTTACGACGACCCGGTGCTGGGCAAGGACCCGCAGCCATCACACATGAAGGATTTTATCCATACATCGGATGACAACGGCGGCGTGCACCTCAATTCCAGCATCCCCAACCATGCTTTTTACATCACCGCCGTCAACCTGGGTGATTATGCCTGGAAGAAGGCCGGACTGATCTGGTATAAAGCGCTGACTGAAAAGCTGCAGGAACGCTCCAACTTCCAGGATGCGGCAGATTTCACCTTTACCGCAGCCGGCGAACTGTATGGCAAGGGTTCGCTTGAACAAAAAGCGGTTCAGAACGGCTGGGCACAGGTTGGCATCAATGTCGAATCCGTACCAGTTCCGCCTTACACCCCGCCCACAACACCCCCAACCACGCCTCCAACGACACCTCCCACCACGCCGCCTACAACACCGCCTACTACACCGCCGTCCACCCCTCCATCCACCCCGCCGTCCACGCCTTCAACCGGCAGCGGGTGCCTGCCGGCGCTGCTGAGACCCTTCGGATTGGGTAAGAACATAAAGCCAAAGGAGAAAAAATGAAGATCTTCTTCGAACGTTCAGGGGGTTTTGCAGGACAGACCCTGCGCCTGGTCCTTAACCTGGATCTTTTATCTGAACCGGAAGCCGTCTACATTGGAGAACTTCTGCAGGATGCCATTGATACCCCGCTGGAATCCGGCACCGGCCCGACCTACACGCGGGACGGGTTTGAATATTCATTGACTCTGGACGAAGACGGCAGAAAAACCTCCTATAAATTTATCAACGGTATCGTGCCTGTCCGGGCATTGCCGCTGCTGACAGAATTGACGACAAGGGCAAAATCGCACAGGCCGCTTGAATAACATCCGCCTGCCTGCGGGAAATTGCAGGCAGGCGGATGTTTACACTCGGAACCACACACGCGTATCGTTTTATAAAAATTTATTATAAAATTATCTGTCAGCTCCGGAGGATTTGGACCTGACAGATAATGTAATCAATAGACTTATTTAATTACCAGTTGCTGCCATCAATGGTAAAGTGGAAGATGGGGATGATCGGAAGATCCTCTTTTGAGAGAATCCCTTCAATTGTTAGGAATGTGGCAAGGCGTACAGCCGGATCGATCTCTTTGCCAGCCTGCTGAATCAGATCGCTCACCTTCGGGTTGTTATAAGAGGTCAGATTGTTTCCGCCATCCGGCAGGAACATACTGGAGAGCAGGTCAGACGGATCATTCTGACCTGCCAGGACACCATGTTCAAAAATGTCATATTTTCCGGAAGAAATAAGAGTCCGCTGGTCTTTAAGAAGATCTTTAACGCCCTGGGCATCCACAATCACAGTCACACCCAAATTTTCCTTCCACATCCGGGCAGCTTCTTTGGCGGCTTTGATGATGATTCCGGGATACTCCCTCCCATCAAGATAGATCACCAGCAATGTCACTTTTGGGAACGTTGATGGATCGGTAAAACCGGCTTTTTCGAAAAGCTGTTTTGCCAGGACCGGATCGTATTGGATTCCAAGATCGGCTGTAACGTCACGCGTGAGCATGGATGGCGGGATGACGGTTCGGGCTGCGATTGCATCCTTATAAAAAGTGTTTTTCAGATAAATTGAAGTCAGGGCTTGTGTATCGAGTGCAGCACTGAATGCCTGCCGGACTTCAGGGTTATTGAATGGCGGCCTGGTCACATTAAAGCCATAATATGCAACCATAGGTATTTTTGATTTATCCATCTCCTGCCAGGGTATGCCAAACTTCAGGCTGCTGAGCGGTTTCAGTTCTGTACCAGGCAGAGGTGTCGGGGGCAGAGTGCTGGTGGGTTCAACCGTCGGAACCGGGGCAGTTGTTTCTGTCGGCGGCAGGGTTGCAGCAGGGGCGATTGTATTTTCTGCCGCAGGCTGTGTAGGCGCAGCAGGAGCAGCCGCTGTGCAGGCTGAAATTACGAACGATATAAGAATGAGGCTGGAGATCAGTTTATGCATTGCATTGTTCATGATTAACCCTCGGATTTACAGTAAAAGGCACGGATAAAAGTATTAGTTAAGTGTACTGTTATAAACTGAATCTGTGTAATAAATAAACCTCCAATTGTTTTCTGGACCTGATTTTATTGGAAATAGAATAAATTAATGGGGGGAAAAAACCATGCTGCATTTGAAATGTTGTTTTTGATTACCTCGAAAAAAACAAACATGACTTCCTACCCGAACTTAATGGGCAGGAAGTCATGAGGAGACTGCAATAATATTATTGGACCCGGATGACCATGCCGGTGTAGATGTAGTTCGGGTTCCAGAGATCGGAAGAGCACACGTCTGAACTCCAGTCACCTGAAGCTATCTC
>CAZBRI010000408.1:0-3324 GCA_964494055.1 uncultured Anaerolinea sp. | reverse complement strand
AGATAGCTTCAGGTGACTGGAGTTCAGACGTGTGCTCTTCCGATCTGGACTCACCGTCGGTGAGGATCTTTTCATCTGCTTCTCCCCTGAACGTGTGGACCCGGGCCGCGAGGATTACACAACTTATAACACCCCCAAGGTTTTGGGTGGTATGACCCCCGCTTGCGGTGAGGTTGCTACTGCGTGGTATTCCGGTGCAATAAAAACAATCGTGCCTGTCTCATCTCCTGAGGCAGCTGAAATGGCAAAGCTCCTGGAAAATACCTTCCGAATGATCAATATTGCCATGGTGAATGAACTTGCCCTAATGTGTGAACGGCTTGGTGTGGATGTTTGGGAAGTGATCGATGCTGCTGGAACCAAACCTTTCGGGTTTATGAAATTTACCCCGGGTCCAGGTCTGGGCGGTCATTGTATTCCCATCGACCCGCTTTACCTGTCATGGAAAATGAAAGCACTTAATTACAGCGCCAAATTTATTGAGCTTGCGTCTGAAATTAACACCAACATGCCGCGCTATGTCGTCAGCCGTGTTTTGGAAGCAATGAATGACCGCGGTAAAACTTTAAAAGGAAACAAAGTGCTCGTTTTAGGAGCGGCTTACAAACCGGATATTGATGATGTCCGGGAATCACCCGCACTGGATGTGATCGCTTTGCTGCGTAAAAAAGGTGCTATCGTGGAATTTCACGATCCTCACATTCAAAAAATTCATCACGAACGTGAAAATTGGATCATGGAAAGTATTTCCAACGCCGATTTAATGAAATCTGTGCGTTCTGCTGATGCTGTTGTGATCGTCACCAACCATAAATATTATGACTTCCCTGCCATCATGGAGGCTGCCTCCTTTATCTTTGACAGCAGAAATGCTCTCGGTAAGTTCGGGGGCAAGGAAAGTCCCAAAGTTGTGAGATTGTAATTTTCCGGATTGAGATTTTTAGTTTACTTAACTGACGGATTGATCCTGCCTGGTTGTACGTGTGTTCTTTATGCACCCGGTAATGAAATGTAAAGTGTAATTAATCTGGAATGGTTTTTTTAGAAAAAAGGAATTGATCAGATGGCCAATTATCTTGTAACTGGCGCTGCTGGCTTTATTGGTGCGCGTACATCAGAAATACTCCTTGGGCAGGGTCATACTGTCAGCGGCATCGATAATTTGAATGATGCTTATGATCCAAGAATGAAAGAATACAGGCTGGCAAAACTTCAAAATACCAGGGGATTCACATTTCATAAGGCTGATATTTCTCACAAGGATGTCATACAATTATTCGATGGACAAACCTTTGACGGCGTGATCAATCTTGCAGCAAGAGCAGGTGTCAGATTAAGTGTTGAAAATCCATGGATATTTGTTGAATCCAACGTTACGGGTACACTGAACATGCTTGAAGTCTGCCGAAAAACCGGATCCGGTACTTTTATACTGGCCTCAACTTCCAGTATTTATGGTTCCAACCCGCCTTATCCGACACCTGAAACAGCCTCCAGCAGTGAACCACTCCAGCCGTATGCTGCCAGTAAAAAAGGCGCAGAAGCCATGACACATGCCTATCATCACCTGTATGGTTTAAATACAACTGTATTAAGATTTTTTACGGTTTATGGACCGGCCGGCAGACCTGACCTGGCTTTATTCCGTTTTGTTCAATGGATACTGGAAGGCCGTCCTGTTCATATCTATGGTGATGGTGAACAATCCCGGGGCTTTACATATGTAGATGATATTGCACGCGGAATCATTGCTGCATTGAAACCTCTTGGGCATACGATCATTAATCTGGGCGGACATGAGGTGATATCAATCAACGGCCTCGTGACTCTCATCGAAGATTTGACAGGAAAAAAAGCAAATGTCATCCACGGTCCTGCCAATCCTGCCGATATGGCAACCAACTGGGCTGATGTAACCAAAGCCAGGGAATTATTAGGATGGAACCCTGAATTTGACATGCGCCGGGGTACCCAAAAACTGATCGAATGGTATCTTGCTGAAAGAACCTGGGCTGACAAGGTTATCACCCTGTGAGTTTTTTTTACAAAATGTTTGCCGGTAAACAGAATCATCCCGATAACGGCAGAATAGAAGAGAGTGAAAAAACAGATTCTCAACCGGAAAACAGCTGGCGTCGAGATTCTACGTTTAAAAGAGTATTAAAAAATAGCGGTCATTTATTAAGCGGGAATGTCATCTCTGCTGCCCTGGGTTTTGCCCAGGGAATTCTTGCTGTTCGAATGATAGGAATTACAGACTGGGGATTGGTCACGACCATCATTACTTTTGCATCAAATATCAACCGATTGCTGACTTTTCGCATGAGTGAAGTGGTCGTTAAACAGCTGGGAGAAAATCTTCCTAAAAATGATGATACCTGGAAATCTGAAAATATCATCGTGACCTCTGCCTCGATTAAGGCTGCCATGCTTCTCGAAACCGGGACATCGATTACCGCATTCCTGATCCTGGTTTTATTGACACCCTGGGCAGCATTGAACCTCGGGAAAAACCCGGTATATTCTTCACTATTCTTATTTTATGGCTTGATTTTACTCACCAATTTTATCGCTGAAAGCTCCACCGGTACTTTACAGGGTCTCCGCCGATTTAAATTAATTGCCCGAATCAATATTCTTCAGAGTATTGTTACCGCGGGGATGATTGCAGGGGCGTTTATTTTTAATACTGGTATTTATGGCGTGATCCTGGCGTATGTGATTGGAAAATCCATAAATGGTCTTGGACTCGGACTGTTTGCCTTGATCGAGTTAAACAAAACACTAGGAACGAACTGGTGGAAAACAAGTATACGTCTCGTGAAAGAACCGCGGAAAATGTTCGGATTTGTCTTAAATACAAATCTAAATGGAACAATCAACCTTTTTACCCGGGATAATATTCCTCTTTACCTGGCAGCGTTATTGAGTACGACCCAGGTAGGATATTTCAAACTGGCTCAATCCTTGATCAATCTTATCCTTCTGCCGCTGGATCCATTGATCTGGCCAACTTATACCGAGATCAGCCGCAGTGTCGCAAATAAACAGTGGACAGCAACGCTACAATTGTTAAAAAGGGTGAGTTTATTATCTGCTTCTGCCGTAGGAGGTATAGGTGCCTTCCTCGTTTGCACAGGATGGTTTATATTACCCATGCTATATGGAAATCAGGCGCAGCCGGCATATCCTGTTTTGCTTATTTTATTATTAGGTTACGGATTTGCCAGTATTTTTCAATGGAATCGTCCATTATTACTTGCCTTAGGAAAACCCGGTTAGATCGGAAGAGCACACGTCTGAACTCCAGTCACCTGAAGCTAT
>CAZBRI010000407.1:0-3326 GCA_964494055.1 uncultured Anaerolinea sp. | reverse complement strand
GAAAACTTCCACCTTCCCGGGGCAAAATGAAAAACCTGTTGGATTTTTATTAGCGTATCCCGATATATCTTCTTCTGTACAAAAATCAAAAGGCCGCTTATTTCCTTTTGGCTGGCTGCGTATGCTTCTTGATTCGAAACAAACTGAATGGATCGATATCAATGGGGCCGGAATGGTGAATGAATACAGGGGACTGGGAGGAACAGCAATATTATTCAGTGAAATGTATAAAACAATCCGCTCTAAGAAGCAATTTAAACATGCTGAATTTGTTCAGATCGGTGCTGATAACGAAAAGATGCTGAGAGAATTGAAAGATCTGGGCTGCGAGATCACAAAAATTCACAGGCTGTATAAGAAGATATTGTAAATTAAATCAAAAACAAAGGTGAATATGTTAAATAATTATTTTGAAATAAGTGAAAAATTATCTGCTGCTTTTAAATTCGCTGCGGTAAAACATCGGGAACAAATAAGAAAAGATGCTGCTCAAAATCCTTACATTGTTCACCCGGTAAATGTTACTTTTATTTTATGGGGTGTTGGCTTAGTAACCGATATTGACACGTTGATTGCCGCATTACTACATGACACTATCGAAGACACTGGCACCAAAGAAAATGAAATTGCTGATAGATTTGGTATTACCGTGTTAAACATCGTAAAGGAAGTAACTGATGATAAGGAAAAACCTAAACACGAACGAAAAATACTTCAAATTGAGCATGCTCCTACGTTGTCCAACGAGGCAAAACTCGTGAAATTAGCAGATAAAATCAGCAATATTGACGATGTGATTAACAACCCGCCTCCGGATTGGAGTAATGAACGGCGTCATGAGTATTTAGATTGGGCGGAACAGGTTGTTAATGGTTTAAGGGGAATAAATAAACCTCTTGAGAATCGGTTCGATGAATTATTAAAACTGGGGAAAGCCATAATTCCAATAACTTAGAAGAGAAAATAATTATGACCATGATAATCTCGGATACAACCTCCGGACTTTCAAAAAAAATTGCGGATGAAAATGGGATCATATTGATCCCTCAGCAGGTGATATTCGAAAACGAAGTATTTACAGATGACAGTCTGCTGCAGCCCGATGAATTTGTTGAAAAACTTCGAAAATCAACATCCATCCCCAAAACTGCCGCCCCGTTATTTCAATTATATTTTCCATATTTTTCCGAAGCTGAGAAAAAAAATGAACCGGTACTTATTTTATGCCCTACAGGAAAAATGAGCGGGACAATTCGATCAGCTGAAACAGCCAGGATGGAATTCCCCAAACTCGATATTCGAATAATCGATACACAAACCATTGCCGGCTGCCTGGGTTCTTTGTCCATTATCGCCCGGCGCATGGTTAAGCAGGGCAGACCGATTGACGATATTGAAAGCGAGATTAATAAACTTATTCCATTCAGTCATACTTTCTTTGTCGTCGATACACTTGAATATCTAAAAAAAGGCGGCCGGATAGGGGCAGCAAAAGCGCTCCTTGGTGAACTCCTTCAAGTTAAACCGATTTTACAAATCAAAGACGGCACGGCTGCCCCTTACGAACAAGAAAGAACAAAGAAAAAAGCCATCAACAGGTTGGTTGAGATCGTTTGTGAGCAAGTAAATACAGCTCTTGAACCTCATTTATGTGTCATGCACATTAATGCCTGGCAGGAAGCAGAAGAATTAAGAAAAACCCTGACCGAACGAACTGGGATAAATAATATCGAGATTTACATACTTCCGCCGCCAATTATTGTGCACGCTGGACCAAATGCATTGGCCGTTGGCTTCTTTGCCTGATGTGTTATAATTTGTTGGCTTAAAAAATAACCCCCACAGTATAGTGGTAACTTTTTTCCCAGGTCTGGGAACTTTGAAGGAGAACGAAATATGTCCGGACACAGCCATTGGGCTACCATTCGCCGTAAAAAAGGTGCTGCAGATGCCAAGCGCGGCCAGGTGTTTACTCGTATTGCCAAAGAAATAGTTCTTGCAGCCAGAGTCGGTGGCGCCGACATTGGCTCCAATTTCCGTCTTGCCCTTGCAGTTGAAAAAGCACGGGCCAGCAATATGCCGAAAGAAAGCATTGAACGCGCTATCAAGCGCGGTGCAGGTGAAGACAAGGATGCGACAGCATTTGAAGAGTTCACCCTCGAAGGGTACGGCCCGCATGGATCAGCAATATTGGTTGATTGTGTTACCGATAATCGCAATCGCACTGTTGCAGATATTCGTCATGCATTCAGCAAAAACGGCGGAACAATGGCCGAAGCTGGGGCAGTCGGCTGGCAGTTTGAACGAAAATCATATTTCTCCTTCCCAGCCGCCCAGTTATCTTTTGACAAAGCCTTTGAACTTGGAATTGAAGCAGGCGCTGATGATGTTCAGGAAGATGGTGACAATGTCGAAATCACTGCTCCAGTTGAAGCATTCAAGACAATCAGCGTAGCATTGCAAGCTGTCAAAGTTTCTCCTGACGAAAGCGGTTTACGGATGATCGCCAAGCAAGATCTTGAATTGGACGTTGACGGCACGCTGCAGGTTCTCAGAGTTGTTGAAGCCATTGAAGAAATGGATGATGTACAATCGGTTTATCATAACTTGAAGATTTCTGACGAAGCTCTGGCTGCTCTCGAAGAAGAATAAAACATAAAGCGGGGCAGGTCCAAGACCTGCCCCGCTTTTTTATGCAAATGACACTTGTCCTCGCAATCGACCCAGGCACCGCAACAATAGGTTTTGCATTAGTACAGGATTCAAACCATGGTGATCACCTGGCGCTTGATTATGGTGTGATTACAACGCCTAAAGGGGACCAGCCTGCCAATCGGTTAATGCATATTTACCAGGAAATTAATAAACTGATTGTTCTTCATAAGCCAAATTCTGCAGCCATCGAAAAACTCTATTTTTCACAAAACACAACGACAGCCATTGCAGTTGGGCAGGCAAGAGGTGTCATACTTTTAGCAATGGCTCAGGCTGGACTTGAAATCGGTGAGTATTCACCAAACGAAATAAAACAGGCAGTTACAGGTTATGGATTTGCCGAAAAGAGGCAGGTTCAGGAGATGGTTAAAGTCCTGTTATCTCTTGATAAAATACCAATAAACTTATCACTGCATTACAAACAATAGATCAATCCCCAATATTATTACTTAGTAGTGTAACAAACAGAGAACAATATTTACAACGCCCTGATTTAGGACGAAGATTAAACGAGGCTTCAGTTAAAGTTTTATCAGAAATACCAAAACAGCAAACATCAGTTGCTATCATTGTTGGAGATGGATTATCTGCTGATGCTATACAAAAACATG
>CAZBRI010000406.1:0-3326 GCA_964494055.1 uncultured Anaerolinea sp. | reverse complement strand
AACGGCTCTGAACACTCTTTCCCTACACGACGCTCTTCCGATCTCTATATTCCTTCAAATGATTTTTCAGCCATGATCAGCCAAAAAATGTACCGGGAATTTTTCCTGCCGGGCATCATGGCGGAGTGCCGGTTTCTCGACCGCTCGATCTATCACCTGGACGGACCCGGTGCGCTCCGGCACCTGGATACAATTTTACAGATCGAAGAATTGGACGCCGTGCAGTGGGTCCCCGGTGCCGGGCGGGAAATTTTCTCGCAATGGATCCCTGTTTACCAAAAGATTCAGGCGGCCGGCAAAAGTATGTTTGTTTACTGTAACCTGGATGAACTGCCCCTGATCATGCAATCCCTGGCGCCGGGCGGGCTGGCAATCTCGATCAACGGCATGCCTGATGCAGAAACGGCTGCCAATGTACTCTCTTCACTGAAAAGCTGGAGCCGGGGTTTCCCGGTCTCGTAATGATCTATAGAATTGATCAACTTATCGTAAAATAACAACAATCTAAAATACAACGACACTAACCATCTGATAGGAGATGAAACCATGAAATTAAAAGACGGCCGTTATGAAGTATACGGTAACGCGATCACAGAAGGACAGACAAAAGCTGCCGATAAATGGAAGGCTATGCTGGCCAAAAAGTTTAATTACGACCCGAATGAAAAGTATGACATCAGCGTCAAGGAACACCCGTACGGCGGGGGTATCTTCGGGCTGCAGGACATTGTGCGGGACGGCAGCGGGAAACCGCTCAACAAAGAGAAGGGTGTCATCGTCAGCACCATCCGCATGGGTTTCGGGCATTACCGCATCGCCATGGCAGGGGTTTCAGCTGCAAAAGCCATGGGCTTCCAACCCTACTGGCTGGACCTGTTATCCGTCCCCGGTATCACGACCGATGTGATTAACTGGTGCAATTCCAATTACAGTAAATATTCACGCATCTCTCAGCGTTACCCGTGGTTTGATAAATATGTCTGGGAATCGCTCACCACCGGCGAACCATCCCTGCCCGGCTTGAACACCATCTTCAACAACGTGATCGAGACCTGGCCCTGGCGCTTCTTGAAGACCGAAGTCAAAGACTATAAGATGAGCGAGCTCTTCAAAAACCTGTACGGCGCACTGCCGTCCGATATGCCGATCCTGACCTCACACATGTGGAACTGCATGGGTGCAGTGGCCGGCGGGATGACCAACGTGGTGGATATGATGTTTGACAACTGGCCGATGGCATTCCAACTGACAGAAGGCGCTAAACACGCGGTACAGTCTCCATCCGGTTATTACGGCTTCCGCGTCATGCGCGGTTTTGACGAAAGCGGGAAGACGATGAAGCCCGTTCCGAGTGACTCCCTGTTCTTTACCGGCCACCATGTGGATCACGAACTGGTGGAAAATATCGAAGCAGACTGCGCAGCCCGCATTAACCGCATGAACAAAAAAGAACCGCGCCGTTTCATGGTCACCATGGGCGGAGCCGGCGCACAGCGGGAGTTATTCAAAGCCATCATCGAACACTGCCTGCCCCTGGTTCGGCAGGAAAAAATGGCTTTGTTCATCAACCTCGGTGATCACAAAAACAACTGGGAATGGCTGCAGGGCGAGCTGGCCCAGGTCAAAGAAATGATCCATACCCACTTTACCTGGGACGATACCCGGGAATTTACGGACAGCATCCGCGAGACCCCTGCCAGCGGTCTGCATGTCTTTTTACATGACAACACATTCCATGCCGTGTATGCCACCAACTACCTGATGCGCGTGGTGGACGTCATGATCACCAAGCCCAGCGAACTGGCTTTTTACCCGATCCCGAAAATCTTTAACGCCCGGGTGGGCGGCCACGAAATGTGGGGCGCCATCCGCGGGGCAGAGATCGGCGACAGCACGGTGGAAACCCGCACCATCCCGCAGACCCTGCAGGCCATTGACCTGATGACCGAAGAAAACGACCTGCTGACCATGTTCTGTGACTGCATTGTCAAAAATAAGAGCATCGGCATTTATGACGGCGCTTACAAGAGCGTTGAACTGGCAACCGGCAAGAAATTCACCCGAAAATAAGGCTTTCAACAGCCGCGTGAAACCTGGAAATGCGGTTTTTGCAAAAGCAAAGGCCGCATTTTTAGTTGTAAACTGGATTACCAACCATTACTGGAGCTAGTATGCTTTTTACCCTGGAAAACTTTTTACTGAGTATCGAGTCCGACCCCTTTCAACTTACCATCAGCCGGCCTGGTCCTGGTGGCGAGCGATGCCTGTGCAGTGCTGCCCACCCGGGGCAGGTGACAGGAATGTCAAACAATGGGAACAGCCTGGTCATCAGCTTTGCGGACCATAACCTGGAGATCCGCTGGCAGGATAATCGGCTTGACCTGTGTTCCAGCCCGGCTGATAAACACTTCAGGCTGGCATTTGAACTGACCGGTCACTGGTATGGACACGGTGAACTGGTGCATCAGCTGTATCCCCTGGAAAAGATGATGCTGCCGGAGAGCCCCTTTATGACTTTTGACAACGGGCCGGACGGTCAGAGCTGTAAACTCACACCCGCCTGGTATTCATCCAAAGGCGTCCTGATCCTGGCACACTCACCCGTAAATGCCGGAATTAACCAGCCTCCCAAAAGTTACCCGCAGCATGCCTGGAGCCTGGGAGCAGACAAAGCCCCCTTCGCAGAGCGTCCGTTTGCAGAAAAAGGGACAGAAGGCGATGGGCTGCTGACCCTGAGCGGCCCCGGTTTGAACATCTCCATTTACCTGGAAAGCCATGCAATTTCAGCCTGGAAAAGATTGATCGAGATCACCGGACACCCTGTCAAAACACCGCCGGCCGGGTTATTCAACAAACCCACCTGGACCACCTGGGCCCGTTATAAGAGCACCATCTCGCAGCAGATCGTCCTGGATTTTGCACAGGAGATCATCGACCATCAATATCCATACAACGTGATGGAAATTGACGACCGCTGGCAGACCTGTTACGGGGATATCTTTTTCGATCCCGCCCTCTTCCCGGATCCCCGGAAAATGATCGAGACGCTGCACGCAAAGGGTTTCAAAGTCACCGCGTGGGTCATCCCGTTTGTGGACCCGGCGTCTGAAGCCTACCAGGAAGGGCAGACCAATGGCTACCTGCTGCGGAATGCCGATGGCAGCATATGCCTGACGGATTGGTGGCAGGGGCGCGGAGCATTGATCGATGTCAGCAATCAAGCAGCCCTGGATTGGTTCCGGGAACGGCTGGAAAAATTGCAGAGGGAAACCGGCCTGGATGGGTACAAATTTGACGCGGGTGAAGCGGCTTTTTTCCCGGCGGGT